>CANHKH010000048.1 GCA_947460165.1 Comamonadaceae bacterium | reverse complement strand
GCCGACGATGAGGGCGATGATGAGGCCGCACTGCGCCATGCCCATAGGGCCTATGGCCATCAACTCCATGGCAGCCAATACGCTGAAGTGGCAGCCATGGAAACTCAGGACTTGGACGAAACGCTGCAAGCTGGCGAGCTCCGCGACGCTGATTAAGCCCGATGTGTCAACCTGCATGCACCCGGGCTGCGCCACGGCGCAGCCCGTGTCTGCTCATCGCCAGCAGTGGTCTGTGTGGGCCAATTGTCCAAAGCCAGACCTGATGGTCGCGTCCAGAGTCTTCAACTCTGCGCTGATCCATCCGCAGGCAAACCAGGCGCCAGCTTGTGACTGCCGCATGGCCTCAAAACGGTGGCGGGCCACCACCAAGTCATTCATCTGGCCCAACACCTCTTGCAAACGAGCCAATTGCTTGAGATAGGGTTTGATTTTTTTGCGCGGCAGCAAAGCATCGGCAAATTGCAGGGCGTAGCGAAGGCGTTTGACGCGCTTGCGCAGAACATGTCGGTCGTCCATCAGCAGGGTCTCAAAACGCAGGCCCTGGTGGAGGACTTGCCGATGCCACCCCTGCAGTTTGAGCCGCAACACCTTTTTCAGGCTGCTCCGCTTGGGCTCCAGTGGGGGCTGGGCTGACCCCAGCTTGAGCGGGGGCTGGTGGATGAAGCTGAGCATGTCCAACTGCCAGGCCTGAAAGCGCGGGCTGCGGACCAGCAATTCGGGCTGCTCTGGGGGGAGTTCGGCGTCTAGCTTCAGCGGCGGCTGCCCGGCGGCCTGCAGCTTGGGCCACAAGCTTTGCAGCAGGACGTCCTCATCCCGGCTGCTGCCGAGTTGGCCAAAGAGCTCTTTGAGCGACTGCATGGCTGTCTGCTCGGGCAATTCGCACAGGCCCTTGAACAAAGACCAGGCAGAGCGCAGCCGCCTGATGCCCACCCTGAGTTGGTGCACATGTTCGGTGGTCTTGCGCTCGCGCGACGCACCAGCGTCCACCCCGGCCAGCAGTGCTGCGTTTCTGGTGATTTGTTCCATGCACGCGGCCATGACCGTGGCCAAAGCTTCTTGGGCCGTCATCTCAGGCCTGAGCACCAGGGGCTGCGACAGATGCGGCTGCCAGAAGGCGGCCACCGCGGCTTGAGCCACCTCGGGCCGCGCATCCTCGGCTTGAACTTCCTGGGATTGGAGCTTTTGCGCCAGCGTGGCCAGTTGATCCCCGCGTTCGGATTTGCTGCGCAGGTCCAGAATCAATGCATGTGGGTGCTGCCATTTTTTGCCTGCGTCCAGCAGCGCGGTCAAGCGGCCTTGTTTGAGCTCGACTTCCAACTCCTGCACAGGCAGTTGCAGCTCGCCCGCCTGGATACAGCCCTGATCGAGGGCGATTTCCACCACACCGCCGGGCACACGCTGCCGCCTGAGCGTGCGCAGCACCCGTGTTTCGTAGCGCATCAGCAAGGGCTGAGACAGGCGCTCTAGCACCATGGCGGCCTGGGTGCCTTGGTACACGCTCAGGTCGAGCTCAGGGCCGCTGCGCTGGTGGTTGAACTCCAGCCTTGAGATCAGCGTGTCCCCCGGCATTTTGAACGTCTGTACCCATTGCTGGCCTTCAAGCCGCAAACGAAGCGCTATGTGCTGCCTTGCCAATTCCCGCGATGGGGTATCGAAATAAATCGCCCTGAGTCGGGTCTGCGTGACCGCACCACGTCGCAAGGCTTGCTCAAGTTTGGCGCGCGAGCTCTCAGGCACATAGAACTTCAACTCTTGCTCTGGCATGGCGGCCTTGGGCTTTGTGGGTTGGGCGGCACCCACCTTACCCTGGCAGCTTGAGTCTGACAAGGCAGTGGCATTGGTGCCTGACGCCTCAGGGCCTTGTCGGGCCTTGTCTTTACCGGTGCCCTATCTTTTTGCCCTGACTCTGCCAAGGCGGGTGTCGATGTACAAAAAGTGGTGCTGGCCACGGCCCACAGGCCCTGCAAGTTCAAGCTGCGAAGTGAAGGAGAGGCCTATTTTTATGCTTGGAGGGCGAGATCACCATGGTGATTATTTTGAGCATGCGGCGGCCTGGGCGATTCATAGACCAAGCTGGTGTATGACAGAAACTTTGACCGCTTTAAAACAGACCTGGACCATGGTTTGGCAGGGCGCTGCATAACTCTTTGTTTTGGCCATGAATAAAGAGATTGAAGTTAATGATGAGCCAAAAAATAATCAGCCGCCCAAAAAACAAAGCTATACTTCTTCCTTTTTAACATAAAAGGTGATCATGGCCACATTAAAAGACCTTCTCTCGCAAATCGAATCTCTGCAAAGTCAGGTGTCAGAGGTGCGTCAACAAGAAGTTGCGCAAGCGATTGCCAAGGTTCGCAGCATTGTTGATGAGTATCAGTTGACTGCCAACGACATCTTCCCCAGCAGCCGTGGACCCAAGTCTGCCGGTAAAAAAGCGGGCAGCAAAGTCGCTGCCAAATACCGTGACCCACTGAGCGGCAAAACCTGGAGTGGCCGTGGTCTGGCGCCCAAATGGCTGGCAGGCAAAAACAAAGAAGACTATTTGATCCAAGCTTGATTTGTGCTGTAGGCCACTGATGGCCCATGACGGCCATTCCAAAAAGCCCGCTTTTGCGGGCTTTTTCACTTTCTGATTCATTCTTGGGTTCATGCACTGACATTTAAATTTTTTGTGAACTCCATTGAGCAGACGCCAGGGGGTTTTTAGACTGGTCCCTGAGTTACTCCTCTTTTGGAAGGTCACCATGTCTGAGCGCGCCATGCCTGTGCAGCCCAGGGCTGCAGCAGCCCTGCAACTGTGGAAAAACATGCCAGGTAGCGCAGACGATGGCCAGGTGGTGCGCTACCTCGATCAATTGCTGGTGCATGCCCAACGGGTGGGCGCTTCCGATCTGCACTTCGAGCCTTACGAGCATCAATACCGCATTCGAATGCGTGTGGACGGCCAACTGGGCGAGTTGGATGCGCCGCCGCTGGCCGTGAAAGACCGCATAGCCTCGCGCATCAAGGTCTTGGCCAAACTCGATATTTCTGAAAAACGCCTGCCGCAAGACGGGCGCTTGAGGCATTCGGTGGGTGCCCAGCGCGCCATTGACTTTCGGGTCAGCACACTGCCTACGGTCTTTGGCGAAAAGGTGGTGCTGCGCCTGCTGGACGCCGGGCCTGCCCACCTCGACCTGGACAGCCTGGGTTATGAAGACGCGCAAAAGTCTGTGCTGCTGCAAGCCATTGGTCGGCCCTGGGGCATGGTGCTGGTGACCGGACCCACCGGTTCTGGCAAAACCTTGTCGCTTTACAGCGCCTTGAGCCTGTTGAACCAGGCGGGTCTGAATATCTCCACGGCCGAAGACCCGACCGAGATCAATTTACCCGGCATCAACCAAGTCAACATCAATGAAAAGGCGGGCTTGGACTTTGCATTGGCCTTGCGGGCCTTTTTGCGGCAGGACCCTGACGTGATCATGGTGGGTGAAATCCGCGATTTGGAAACCGCCGACATGGCGCTCAAGGCGGCGCAGACGGGCCACATGGTGCTGTCCACGCTGCACACCAATGACGCGCCGTCCAGCCTGACCCGGCTGTGCCAAATGGGCGTGGCGCCCCACAACATCACGGCCAGCTTGGCGCTGGTGACCGCTCAACGGCTGGTGCGCAGGTTGTGCCTGCATTGCCGCCAAGCCCGGGCTTGGCCCCAAGCGGCCCTGTTGCAGGCGGGTTTTGCAAATGAAGACTTGGACGGCTCCTGGCCGCTCTTTGCCGCCAACGGCTGTGCCCAATGCCACCAAGGCTACAAGGGCCGCCTGGGCGTGTTCCAGGTCATGCCGGTGAGCGAGGACATGCAGCGACTGATTTTGCAAGGCGGCAGTTCGCTTGAATTTGCCCGACAAGCGGCCTCTGAAGGCGTGCTCAGCCTGCGGCAAGCCGGACTGCGCAAAGTTAAACTGGGTTTGACTTCGCTCGAAGAAGTCCTCAACCACACCAATGACCAAGTCTTCTTCGACCATGCCCGCACCCCTCTGGGCTGAACTGGCGCCGTGGGGCTTGGCTCGCACACCCACGGGGCTGCGCCCTTACGCTTGGACAGCCAGGCGCGCCGACGGCAGCTTGGTGCATGGGCAGACCGAGGCCCGTGGCGACAACCAGGTGCGCGCATGGTTGCGCCGCCAAGGGCTCAAGCCCGTGGCCGTGCGCCCGGTCATTTCGCAGCACCCCCCCGTGCGGCCCAAGGACGTGGCGCCATTCACCCGCCAGTTGGCGACCTTGCTGGGCGCCGGCATGGCGCTGCTGCAGTGCTTGAAAGTCATGCGCCAGTCAAGCGCGCATGAAGGCTTGCGGGCATTGATCAGCAAGCTGCTGACCGATTTGGAGGCCGGTCTGTCCTTGAGTGCGGCTTTGCGCAAACAGCCACAGGTGTTTTCACCGCTTTACGCCCACATGGTGGAGGCGGGGGAGGCCTCGGGCCAGCTTGATGTTTTATTGGAGCGGCTGGCCCATGACCTGGAAAAAACCTTGGCCCTGCAGTCCAAGGTGCGCTCGGCCTTGATGTACCCCGCTGTGGTGCTGGCCGTGGCGGTGCTGGTGGTGGTCCTGGTCATGGTGGCGGTGGTGCCTTCTTTTGAGAGCGTGTTTGCTTCCTTTGGCGCCGAGCTGCCTGTGCCCACGCAGTGGGTGCTGGCCTTGAGCCGGGGCCTGGTCTCGCACGGTGTGTGGTGGCTGCTGGCCGGCTTGGCTTTGGCCGCGGGGGCGCTGCACCAATGGCGGCGACGCGAGTGGCTGCGCCGACGCGCCGAGGCGCTGATGTTTCGTGTTCCCGTGTGGGGCCCGCTCATGCACCAAGCCGCTGTGGCGCGCTGGAGCCGCACCTTGTCTGGCCTGCTGGCGGCCGGGCTGCCCTTGGTCGATGCCATGGCCTCGGCCAGGGGAGCGGCGGGGTTTTTTGTGTATGCCGATGCCTGTGCCCAGTTGCGCGATGAGCTCGCGCGTGGCAGCAGCTTGCAGGCGGCCATGGCTGGGGTCCACCTTTTTTCCCCCATGGTGCTGCAAATGTGCGCCGTGGGAGAAGAGTCTGGCGCCCTGGACCAGCTGCTGGCCAAGGTGGCGCAGTCGCATGAGCGCGAGGTGGATGACCGCGTGGCCGGTCTGTCCAGCCTGTTGGAGCCGGTCATCATCGTTTTTCTTGGCCTGGTCGTTGGCGCGCTGGTGATCGCGCTTTATTTGCCCATCTTTCAGATGGGGCAGATCACCTGATGCAGGCCAGCACGCTGTTGACGGGCACCCTGTGGGCTGCGCTTGTCGGTGCGCTGGTGGGGCTGATGGTGGGCAGTTTTTTGAACGTGCTCGTCCACCGCCTGCCCCGCATGTTGGAGTCGCAATGGGCGCGCGACATGGCCGACTGGCAGGCCCAGCAGGGCGGCGCAGACGCGACAGCCTTGCCCTTACCGAGCCCGCACGAGGCAGCCACCTACAACCTGGCCAGGCCAGGCTCGGCCTGTCCGGCCTGCGGCCATGCGCTGCGCTGGTACGAAAACATACCCGTGCTCAGTTTTGTCGGCTTGCGCGGGCGCTGCTCGGCCTGTGGGCAGCGCATCTCTTGGCGATACCCGGCGGTGGAAATCAGCACGGCGGCGCTCTTTGCTTGGTGTCTGTGGCGTTGGGGTTTGACGCCCACCGGCTGGATGTGGTGCGGATTTTCTGCGGCCCTGTTGTCGCTGGCCCTGATTGACTGGGACACCCAGTATCTGCCCGACGACCTCACTTTGCCCCTGCTGTGGGCGGGCCTGGTGTGTTCGGCGCTGGGCTGGAACCCGTGGGTCCCGTTGCAGGCCTCGCTGTGGGGGGCGGTGGGGGGCTACCTCAGCCTGTGGACGGTGTACCAGCTGTTTAAACTCGCCACCGGCAAGGAGGGCATGGGCCATGGTGACTTCAAACTCTTGGCGGCCTTGGGCGCTTGGCTCGGCTGGCCAGCCTTGCTGTTTTTGGTGATGCTGGCGTCTTTGTCGGGCGCCGTGGTGGGGCTGGGTCTGCGGTTTGCTGGCCGCATGCAGGCCGGCCAGCCCATGCCCTTTGGTCCTTACCTGGCGGCAGCTGGCCTGTTGGCCCTGCTGCTCGGCCCCCAGGCTTGGTGGCCTGCTGTTCAATGAAAAACATGCATTTGCATTCTTCTTCCCTGCGCCTGGGCTTGACTGGCGGCATTGGCAGCGGGAAAAGCACCGTGGCTGCCATGCTGGCCCGCTTGGGCGCGGCGGTGGTGGACGCCGACGCCATCTCGCGCCGTCTGACCCTGCCGGGCGGCGCGGCCATGCCCGCCATTGCGCAGGTCTTTGGCCCACGCTTTGTGGGCACGGACGGCGCCTTGGACCGCGATGCCATGCGCCAGCTGGTGTTCAGCGATCCGGGCGCCCGTGGCCGGCTCGAAGCCATCATTCATCCCCTGGTGGCCCAAGACACCGAGCGTCAAACAGCCCAAGCCCTGCAGGCCGGTGCGCCCTGCGTGGTGTTTGATGTGCCCTTGCTGGTCGAGTCTGGCCGCTGGCGGCCCCGCGTGGATGCGGTGCTGGTGGTCGACTGCCAGGAGGCCTTGCAAATCAGCCGGGTCATGCAGCGCAGCGGCTGGAGCCAAGAGGCGGTGGAGAAAGTGCTGGCCAACCAAGCCAGCCGCCCCCAACGTTTGGCCGCTGCCGATGTCTGCATTTACAACCAAAGCATCCATCTGGATCAGCTGGCCGCACAGGTGCGCCAGGCTTGGGAATTCTTCGGGCTATGATGCCCAAAATTTGAGCCAACCCTGCGGTACAAGAAGACAGCGCTGTGATCCTTTACGAGTATCCATTCAACGAACGCATCCGCACGTATCTGCGACTGGAGCACCTGTTCTCTCAGTTGGGTGAACTGGTCGGCCGCAGCAGCGCCACCGACCACCATTTCGCCATCCTCACCATCTTCGAGATCATGGAGGTGGCCGGGCGCGCCGAGCTCAAGACCGAGGTCTTGAAGGACCTCGAAAAACAAAAGCACCTGCTCAACGGCTACCGGGGCAACCCGGCCATCTCTGAGGCCGCGCTCGACCAGGTGGTGGCCGTGCTGGACCATTGCTTTGCCGCCCTCAATGGCTTGCCAGGCAAAACAGGCCAATCGCTCACTGACATTGAATGGCTCATGGGCTTGCGCAGCCGGGCCGGCATTCCCGGCGGCACCTGTGAATTTGACCTGCCCGCCTACCATGCTTGGCGGCACTTTGAGGTGGCGCAGCGCCGCGCCGACCTGATGCACTGGATGAGCAGCCTCTTGCCGCTGGCAGAGGCGGCGGCCATGCTGCTCAAACTGCTGCGCGATGCGGGCACACCCCAAAAAGTCATGAGCAGTGGCGGCCATTTTCAGCAAAGCTTGCCCTCTGGCCGCACCTTCCAGTTGCTGCGCATGCGGATTGACCCGAGTTTGGGCTTGATTCCCGAGATCAGCGCCAACCGACTCATGGTCTCTGTGCGCTTTGTCAAGTTCATAGAGTCGCAACGCTTGCAATCGGTCACCGAAGACGCACAATTTGAGCTGTCCTACTGCGCCTGAGCGCCAGGCTGAAGAGAGCCCACCGACATGAACTCGTCGACCCTGCCAACCCGCACCGTCAAGTGCCCGGCCTGTGGCGGCGCAAGTGTGTACGGCCCACAAAACCCGAGTCGACCTTTTTGCAGTGCACGCTGCAAGCACATTGATTTTGGTGCCTGGGCCAGCGAGGACTTTCGCGTGCCCGCCGAGGCCCCGCCCGAGGACTCCAACTTTGGCGACCCCCGGCTTCAATAAAGCCATCTTGGCTCGCCGCTGGCAAGCTGCTCAGTGGGCCATGTGCGGCCTGTGCATCATGTGGGCCTGTGCTGCGGCGCCCTCGGCAGCGGCAGCAGACAAACAAGCCAAGGCCAAAGGCCCGCCCCAGGCCAAAGCCGACAAAAAGCAAAAGCCTGCCACCCTGAAACAGAACGCTCCAGGCGGATCTTCAGAGACGGCGGCCGAGCGCCGGGCCAGGCTACAGCGCGAATGCAAAGGCCGGCCCAATGCTGGGGCTTGCACGGGCCACACCGACTGAGCCGCACAAAAAGCGGCGTCAGTTCTAGGCGGATGCGCTTGGCGTGGGGCTTGCCGCCAAGGCAAGCCTAGCATCAAGCGCTGGGCGCGTTCAGAATTTGCTGCAGTTCGCCGTTTTCGTACATCTCCATCATGATGTCCGATCCGCCCACAAACTCGCCCCGGATGTAGAGCTGCGGGACGGTGGGCCATTGGCTGTAGTCCTTGACGCCCTGGCGGATGGCATCGTCTTCCAGCACATTGACGGTGGCCGGCTTGGCCACACCGCAGGCCTTGAGGATCTGGATGGCGCGCCCCGAAAAGCCGCACATGGGAAACTGGGCAGTGCCTTTCATGAAGAGCACCACGTCACTGGATTTGACGATTTGGTCGATTCGTTGATGTGTATCGTTCATGGTCTGAAGGTTGGGTGAGCTGACAGTGGATTATCGGTCTTGCTTCATGGGCCTGTGGCCTTTGGGGCTGTCATGGGCTGGTGCGCGGCAGCCGAGCGCCACTGCAGCGCGCCGTGCCAGCCAAGTCAGCCCGACTTTGCACCTCGACCAAGCCGGCCTCGGCCAACAGGTTTTGCACGGCCGCAGCCTGGTCATGGCCGTGTTCAAGCAGCAGCCAGCCGCCTGGGTTCAAACAAGGCGGCGCCTGCGCGATGATGCGCCGCAAATCGTCCAGCCCGTCTGCGCCCGCCACCAAGGCCGACTGCGGCTCCTGGGCCAGGGCCGGCAGATGGGCATCGCCTTGGGCGATGTAAGGCGGGTTGCTGACAATCAAGTCAAAGCGGCCGGCCACGCCCTCCAGCCAGTTGCCCGCCTGCAAGCGTATGGGCAAGCCCAGGCGCTGGGCGTTGAGTTGGGCCACGGCCAGTGCCTGCGCGCTGGCGTCCACCGCCCACACCTGCCAAGCTGGGCGGGCCTGTTGCAAGGCCAGGGCAATGGCGCCACTGCCGGTGCCCAGGTCCACCATCTTGAGCGGCTGGGGGCCGTGCAACTCCAGCGCCCACTCGACCAGGGTTTCGGTGTCCGGCCTGGGCACCAGCACGCGGGCGTCCACCACCAGTTCCAGGCCAAAAAATTCCTGGTGCCCCAGCAGGTAAGCCACCGGCTCGCCGGCCAGGCGGCGCTGGCACAGTGCCGTAAAGGCCTGCTCGGCGGCAGGGGGCAGGGCATCGGTGTCGTGGGCGCGCAGCCAGGCCCGCTCATGCGGTCGGCCCAGCGCACCCAGCAGCAGCAGTTGGGCGTCCAGCGCGTCCAAGCCCTGTCCCAGGGCCTGTCCCAAGGCCTGGGCCAAAGTCATACGTTCTGGCTTTCCAGCTCGGCCAGCAGCTCGGCGCCACGCGCCACTTGCAAGGCCGTGACCACGTCGACCAACTCGCCTTCCATGATCTGGCCGAGCTTGTAGAGCGTGAGGTTGATGCGGTGGTCGCTCAGCCGGCCTTGCGGAAAGTTGTAGGTGCGAATGCGGTCGCTGCGGTCGCCGCTGCCCACCAAGCCTTTGCGCAGGGCAGCGTCTTTGGCGGCGCGCTCTGAGCGCTCTTTTTCTTGAATGCGGGCGGCCAGCACCTGCAGGGCCCTGGCCTTGTTGCGGTGCTGGCTGCGGTCGTCCTGGCACTCGGCCACGATGCCGGTGGGCAGGTGCGTCACGCGCACAGCCGAGTCGGTTTTGTTGATGTGCTGGCCGCCGGCGCCGCTGGCGCGAAAGGTGTCTATGCGCAGCTCGGCCGGGTTGATTTGCACAGCCTGCGCCTCGTCCGGCTCGGGTAGCACCGCCACGGTGCAGGCGCTGGTGTGTATGCGCCCCTGGGTTTCAGTGGCGGGCACGCGCTGCACGCGGTGGCCGCCAGATTCAAAGCGCAAGCGGCCGTACACGCCCACGCCATGCGCATCGGGCTCGCCTGCAATGCGCAGCACCACCTCTTTGTAGCCGCCCAGCTCTGAGAGCGACTCGCTGATGAGCTCGCAGCGCCAGCCGCAGCTGTCGGCATAGCGGGTGTACATGCGCAGCAGGTCGCCGGCAAACAAAGTCGACTCATCGCCCCCTGTGCCAGCGCGAATTTCCAGAAAAGCCGGCCGCATGTCGTCCGGGTCTTTGGGGATGAGCATGAGCTGCAAGGTCTGCTCCAAACGGGCCAGGTCGGCCTGGGCGGCGGCGATCTCGTCGTCGGCCAGCTGCGCCATCTCGGCATCGCCTGCCGCTTCTGCCCGCAGGGACTGGGCGCTGGCCAGGTCGGCTTCGCGCTGCATCAGTTGCCTGAACTGCTCGGCCAGGGTGCTGGCCTCGGCGTGTTCGCGCGTCAGCCGGCGAAAACGCTCCAAGTCGCTCACCACATCCGAGGCCGAGAGCAGGGCGTCGAGCTCATGCAAGCGGATGAGCTGGCGCTCCAGGGTCTGGCGAAGAAAGTCTTTCATGGGCGCGCGGGTCTGTCGTAAGAGATGGGCGCGGTCAACGCCCGCCAAAAGAGATGGAGCTGCGGTGCCGCAGCTGCCGCCAACCAGGCCCGCTAGCGCCCGCCCGACTCGGGCGGTGGGTTGCCGCGCAAAAACAAGCGCGAGACAGCGCGTGCTGTGTTGTCGCGCTTGTCGGTGTCGCTGGTGTGCAGCTCGGCCATGGCGCCGTGCAGCATTTTTTGCGTCAGCCCGCGCGACAAGGCTTCGAGCACCGCGTCCACCGACTCGCCCTTGGCCAACAGCTTGCGCGCCCTGGCCAGCTCAATGGCGCGCCACTCGTCGGCCTGGGCATTGAGCTGTTGGATCAAGGGCACCGTGGCACGCTGGTTCAACCAGCGCATGAAGTTCTGTACCCCAGCATCAATGATGACCTCGGCCTCGGCCACAGCCGCCTGGCGGTTGTCCTTGCCGGTTTGCACCACCTTGGCCAGGTCGTCCACGGTGTAGAGGTACACGTCTGGGAGGTGCTTGACCTCGGGCTCAATGTCGCGTGGCACGGCCAAATCGACCATGAACACGGGTCGGCGGCGGCGCAGCTTGATGGCGCGCTCCACTGCGCCCAGCCCAATCAGCGGCAAGGTGCTGGCGGTGCAACTGATGACCGCGTCAAACTCATGCAGCCGCTCGGGCAGCTCACCCAAAGGCATGACTTCGGCACCAAAACGGCCGGCGAGTTTTTCACCGCGCTCCAACGTGCGGTTGGCAATGGTCAAGGACCTGGGGTTTTTGGCCGCGAAATGGGTGACCGCCAAGTCAATCATCTCGCCCGCGCCCACAAACAGCACACGGATATGGCTCAGGTCCTCAAAAATTTGGCCGGCCAGGCGCACGGCAGCGGCAGCCATGCTGATGCTGTGGGCACCCACCTCGGTGCTGGAGCGCACCTCCTTGGCTACGGCAAAGGAGCGCTGAAACAGCTGGTGCAAGGTGGTGCCCATGGCGCCGGCCTGCTCGGCCGCGCGCACGGCGTCTTTCATTTGTCCCAAAATTTGGGGCTCGCCCAGCACCATGGAATCAAGGCCGCTGGCCACCCGAAAGGCGTGGCGGGCAGCGTCGCCGTCGCGCAAGGTGTAGGTGTGGCTGCGCAAGGTCTCGGGCGAGACCCCGCCGCTGTGGGCCAGCCATTCCAAGGTGTGGTCCACCTGGGCCTGCTCACCCGCGCAATACACTTCGGTGCGGTTGCAGGTGGACAGCAGCGTCGCTTCAGGTTGGCGCGAGATGGACGCGCGCAACCCTTGCAAGGTGGGCGCAATTTGGTCGATGGCAAAAGCGAATCGACCGCGAAGGTCCAGCGGTGCAGTGTGATGGTTCAGCCCGAGGGCCCATACTGGCATGGTGCCGAGTATAGATACCTCGATCCAAAAAATGTCTAATTAAATTGACACTTTTTTGTCAAAAACACCCCAAACAAAGGGTTATCCCTTGATTTACCTTGTCAAATCACGTCGCATTCGCCTCAGTTTCGACAGGGCTTGAGCCATGACCGTCTATTTGTTGAGCCTTCATCTCTTGCATCTGATCTTGCCAGCGGCCGTGCTGGCGTTGCTCATCGTCACCCTGGCCAGCGCGCTGCCAGGCTGGCGTGGCCGAGCGGCCTGGACGGGCTGGCTCGCACCTTGGTTTTGGACCTTTGCCGCCAACTTGGCAGTCTCTGTCGCAGGGCTGATCGGGTGGGGGGTGGACGGCAAGATGGCCACTTACGCGGCCATGGTGGGTGCCTCGGCCTTGGTGCAGTTTGTGGGGCGACGGGCCTGGCGCGCTTGAGCTGTGGGGGATGTGGGCCTGTCGGCCCGCAACTGTGCCGGGTCTTGTGAGGCGTGCCAGGGGCAAACAAGCTTGCTGCGTTAACATTCTTGGTCACCCTCGGTATGCGCCTGCCCAGGCCCGCCGAGCCGACCCGCGCACCACGCCCACCTGATGAACGCACCCCGCACTCCCCCTGAGTTCAATGCCTTGGCCATCTCGGCCGGTCACGCCGAGGGGTCAGGGCCGTCCCGCATCCGGGAAATTCCTTACAACTACACCTCTTTCTCCGACCGTGAAGTGGTCATGCGTGTGCTGGGGGCCAGAGCCTGGACCTTGCTGGACCAGCTGCGCGGCGAGCGCCGCACCGGCCGCTCGGCCCGCATGATGTACGAGGTGCTGGGCGACATTTGGGTGGTGCAGCGCAACCCCTATCTGCAAGACGACCTGCTGGACAACCCAGGCCGGCGCAAACTCTTGGTCGAGGCCCTGGAGCACCGTTTGGGCGAGGTGCAAAAGCGCCGCACGCCTGCCGACCATGCCGAGCGCGACGCCGTGGTGGGCGAGCTGCTGGCCTTGGCCCACGGGGCAGTGCGCGCCTTTGCTTTGGCCTTTGAAGACATGGCCGCTTTGCGCCGCCAGACTGAGCGCAAGCTCGGCCGCGTCACTGAAAAAGACAACATCAAGTTTGACGGGCTCTCGCGCGTCTCCCACGTCACCGACGCCACCGACTGGCGCGTGGAATACCCCTTTGTGGTGCTCACGCCCGACACCGAGGCCGAGATGGCCGGACTGGTCAAAGCCTGCATTGAGCTGGGCCTGACCATCGTCCCCCGTGGCGGCGGCACCGGCTACACTGGCGGCGCCATTCCCCTGACCTGGAAATCGGCGGTCATCAACACCGAAAAATTAGAAGCCATGACCGCGGTCGAGCAGCGCGTGCTGCCTGGCCTCACCGAGCCCGTGGCCACCATCTGGACCGAGGCCGGCGTGGTCACCCAGCGCGTGGCCGATGCGGCCGACCGTGCTGGCTTTGTGTTTGCTGTGGACCCCACCTCGGCCGAAGCCTCTTGCATAGGCGGCAACGTCGCCATGAACGCAGGCGGCAAAAAAGCCGTGCTCTGGGGCACCGCGTTGGACAACCTGGCTTCTTGGCGCATGGTCACCCCCGACGCCCAGTGG
>CANHKH010000047.1 GCA_947460165.1 Comamonadaceae bacterium | reverse complement strand
TCAATATCTTTCGCGCCCTGGGCAAAGACATCCCCGTCTACGGCCACCTGCCCACCGTGCTCAATGAGCAGGGTGAAAAAATGAGCAAGAGGAACGGTGCCAAACCCGTCACGCAATACGCCACCGAAGGCTTTTTGCCCGACGCCATGCTCAACTACCTGGCCCGCCTGGGTTGGAGCCACGGTGACGACGAAATCTTCAGCCGCCAGCAGTTTTTGCAGTGGTTTGACCTGGACCACCTGGGCAAGAGCGCCGCTCAATTTGACGAGGCCAAGCTGCGCTGGGTCAACGGCCAACACCTCAAGGCCCTGCCCGATGCGGAACTGCTGGACCTGGTG
Source organism: Comamonadaceae bacterium (assembly GCA_947460165.1). Lineage (GTDB taxonomy): Bacteria > Pseudomonadota > Gammaproteobacteria > Burkholderiales > Burkholderiaceae_C > Polaromonas. Next base: position 13,326 of record CANHKH010000047.1, on the reverse strand, counting down.
CAAGCTTTCCTCGCCCCCCTGGGCGTGAGCTTGCACGGCGAGCGTGGGCTCAAGGCCTGCGCCTTGTTCAAAGACCGCTGCAGCACGCTGGTGGAGTTGGCCCATTGGCTGGCGCTGCTGGTGCAAGGCGGCCAAGCCAGCGCGCAAGACCTCAGCGTGCATGTCACCGACGCCATTGCCCCCGTGCTGGCGCAACTGGCCGAGGGCCTGGCCAGCAGCGAATGGAACAAGGCGGCGATTGCCAGCGTCATCAAACAAGTCATCACGGCCGCCCAAGTGAAAATGCCACAACTGGCCATGCCCGTGCGCGTGCTGCTGCTGGGCACGCCACAGACACCGTCGTTGGACGCCGTGATCGAGTTGATGGACAGGGAAAATGTGGTCAGTCGCTTGAAAAACTCAGCAGGCGCGTGAAAGCTGGTTTTTTCAAGCTATACTCTTGGTCTCGACGGATGCAACGAAGCTGAGCAATCAGATCAAGCTGCAACAGGGGGTATAGCTCAGCTGGGAGAGCGCTTGCATGGCATGCAAGAGGTCAGCGGTTCGATCCCGCTTACCTCCACCATCGAAGTCTTGCGGTTGGTTTCGGATCAACCACAAGCATCCAAGGTTTTGACCCTATCGTCTAGAGGCCTAGGACATTACCCTTTCACGGTAAGTACCGGGGTTCGAATCCCCGTAGGGTCGCCAAGTTTCATTGCGCAAGCAATGGCAGGCACAAGTTGGAGGCAGGCCGGTCGCAAGACTGGTCACTTGGCTCGAAAGAGCAAACGCCGCCGCTACCAGGAGTGGTAGTTCAGTTGGTTAGAATACCGGCCTGTCACGCCGGGGGTCGCGGGTTCGAGCCCCGTCCACTCCGCCAAAAATATCGTTGAAATTCAACGACTTAAGAAGGCCCTCCGAGAAATCAGAGGGTCTTTTTTTATGGTTTTTCAAAGTTTGAAATAGCAATCGGTATACCGGCACCGTTTAGCCAGCGTTCTTCTCCAACTTTGTCCCGCTCGCAACCCGCTGCGGCCGACGGTCATGGGCCGTTGCGATCATCTTGTGGCTGTTCTGTCAGATCGCTGTCTTGGTGTCCAAGTGCCGCGCTCGAGCTTTTAGTCACGGCCATCGGTCGGCAATCCTGTCGTTTGAACCGGACAGATGGATGCCAAATTCAGCGGCGATCGTGCTAAGGTCAAACTAGCTTTGCCAAGGGGGAGAGTCGCCCCTTGAGTTCCCCAACTTTGATTTTGCGCGAGCAGGTCTCGTGCACAGCTCGATAAAACTCTTGGATGGCTTGAGAAGGTCGGGTGTCCCGCAGCATGGCCAAAGACAGTACCCAATTGACGCTCGGTGAACGGATAGGGATACTGCGTACTTTGTTGAGGTGATGGTCTTCCTGGACGCCCGGATGGGTCATCAGCGTGTAGCCAGCGCCTGCCCGGACCAGTTCGTTGGCCAAGGCCAGCCCGTCGATTTCCATGCTGACGTTCAGTGGGGTGCCGTACTTCTCTGCCGAACTCTCTGCAAGCAGACGCAGTGCATGCGGCAGGGCCGGCAAAATGAGGGGAACCTGAAGGACCTGACGGAGGGTGCAGGTGTCACCCAGCCCAGCGTTGCCCTCCCATTGCGGCAAGGGCAGAGGCGGCGCGATCAAGCACATCTCGACCGACATCAGTGGACATACGTTGATCTGACTTGAGCGGGGTCTTCCCCAGAAAAGCCCGACATCGATGCGCCTGTCGAGGATCCATTCTTCGACAAAGCCAGAATAGCCCTCGGAGACGTGCAGTCGCACCTCTGGAAACCGCGTGACGTACTGAGACAGGACGTCAGGAAGCAGCAACTGCCCGATGATGTTCGCGGTGCCGACCGAAAGAGATCCAGAGGGTTTGTCAGCACCGGCGCGTACATCGTCCCAAACCTTGGATGCTTGGCGAGCCAGATCGCGTGAACGGGCAAGCAAGATCCCTCCGGCCTCCGTGACGATCAGGTGCCTGCCCTTTCGGTACAAAAGCTCAACGCCCAGTTCCGATTCCAGACGCCTTACCTTGCGGCTGACGGCCGGCTGGGTCAGGCGAAGGATTTCCGCAGCACGCGAAAAGCTACCCATTTCTGCGACTTGCACGAAGTACTGCAAGGCCTTGAGATCTTTCATCCCGGAACTCCCTTCTCATACCAATGAGCATATTGATTATGTCCATTTATGCATTGGCAACATGTTTTGCGATCTGTACGATCAATCCGCAAAGGAGATGCATATGAAACCCAATGGTCGCTCTGAAACTGCAGGCTTGCCCCGATGAGAATCGTCGCCACCGACACCGGAGGAACCTTCACCGATCTCGCGGCCTTCGATGCAGAGACCGGAACCATCGTCTACGCCAAGAGCTTGACGACCTACGGAGACTTTGTAAAGGGCGTGCTTTCTGCGGCGCAAGCGGCCCGCGTTGACCTGGCCCCTGCCGATGTCTTCAAGCACGGGACCACGCTCGTGATCAACGCGCTGATCCAGCGCGCCGGCGCCAAGACTGCGCTCGTCATGACCAAGGGGTTCAGAGACGTCCTGGAGATTGGAAGAGGAAACCGTCCAGAGCCTTTTGATTTGACCTACAGAAGGCAAGGAGCGCTCGTACCGCGAGAGCTTAGGTTCGAATTTGGCGAGCGAACCACTGGGTTCGGTGATTCCTTGTTAGAGCCGCAGGTCCAGGAATTGGATGCTCTCGCAGACAGCCTGCGAGGTGAGGGCGTCGAGGCCGTTGCGGTGTCATTTCTCAATTCTTATTTACGCCCCGAGCATGAGGAATGGGTTGCCAGCGGCTTGCGAGAGAGGTTGCCGGGGGTATTCGTGACCTGCGGCTCTGAGCTTTCACGCGAATGGTACGAGTACGAGCGGACGGCCACCGCCGCAGCCAATGCGTACGTTGGGCCCCAAGTGACTGGATATCTCACGGTGCTGCGGGAACAACTCGGTGCTCAGGGATTTGCGGGCAAGGTGTTCCTGATGGGCTCCAACGGAGGCGTATTGGGACTGGACGAGGCCAAGCGCGGGCCTCTTGCCTTGGTGGAGTCGGGTCCCGTGGGCGGCTGCATTGGTGCGGCTGCTTACGCCGATGCACTTGGTCTGAAGAAGCTGATCGCTTTTGACATGGGCGGCACCACTGCCAAGTGTGCCGTGGTCGAGGACAGCAAATTCGATGTCAAGTCCGTGTACTACGTCGGCGGGTATGACCGAGGCTTCCCCATCCGGGGGGCAGTGCTGGACATTGTCGAAGTCGGTGCAGGCGGCGGCTCCATTGCATATGTGGACCCACAGGGTGGTTTGCGTGTGGGGCCGCGATCGGCTGGATCGACGCCCGGGCCCGCTGCTTACGCGCGTGGAGGCACAGAGCCGACCATCACCGATGCCAACCTCATCTTGGGACGGATTGATGCGGGCAGCTTCTTGGGGGGCACCATGGCGCTCGACCATGCGCTGGCCTGTGAAGCCATGCAGTCGAGGGTCGCCCAAGCGCTGGGGTATGAAGGGGCCGATGGCATGGACCGCTTGGCAGACGGGATCATCTCCATTGCCGCCGTGACCATGGCTGGTGCCATCAAGAAAGTGACCGTCGAAAAAGGCCTGGACCCGCGAGATTACGCACTGTTTGCATTTGGGGGAGGTGGTCCCTTGCACGCTGTTGAACTGGCTCGGCAACTGGCCATACCCCAGGTCATCATTCCGCCCGAGCCGGGGAATTTTTCGGCGCTGGGAATGCTGTTGTCTGACTACAGGGTGGATCGGTCATTGACCTTTGTGCGTGGGTTCAATGAAGCCACCGTGAAGGAGGCCTTGGAGCTTGCCGATTCCTTGAGGCAGGGGATAGAAGATGAAATCCACTCGGAGTCAGCAAGCGCTGAAGTTCAGTACCAGCGCTACGTTGAAATTCGTTACAAGGGGCAGGTGCACTCGGTGCGCACGCAGGTCCCGCCTGACGCAGATGCGCAATCCCTGCGCGACAGTTTCGAGCAGTTGTACCGCCGACGCTATGGACATGCTGACTCGCGCGCTGCGTTGGAGTTGGTCAGCGTGACCACCGTGGGTCTCGGGCTCATGGAAAAACCAGATTTAAATGCGCTAACGATGTTCGATGATGGCGCAGAGCCACCCCCTCCAACGCGGCGCAGCGTTTACCTTCCATCGACCGGACGCCAAATGGCCACTGTTTACGCTCGCAAGCATTTGCCTCGTGGGTTCTGTGCCGACGGACCCGCGTTGATAGAGGAATACGGATCGACCACCCTGGTCAGCGCCACCGACCGATTCACGGTGGGAGCCCTTGGAGAGATTCGGATTGATTTGGGGATGGGGGAGTCCAAGCGATGAAACAGACCAAGCGTCACGAAGGACGAGCCTTCATCGATCCGGTGCAACTGGAGATCATGCGCCAGCTGCTGCAGTCGATTCCCGATGAGGTGGAGACCGACCTGACGCGAACCGCATTCAGCCCGCTGATCTACGAATACAAGGACTATGCAGTTGGCATGGTGGATGTGAAAGGGCGGATCATTTCGCAATCCAGGGGGGGGATACCTATTTTCCTGGCGAACTCGCTGGGCCTGGCAGTGCTTGACGGTTTGGCGCAGTATGCCGATGAGGGCATAGGGGCTGGCGACGTGATCGTCACGAACCACGCGGGCACTCTGGGCCAGCATTTGAACAACGTGGTGATGTTCGCTCCCATCATGGATCCGGCTGACGGCAAAAGCATCATTGCATTCATGGCCATCCTTGCCCACTGGACCGATGTGGGTGGCCGCTACGTGGGCTCGTCAGCATCCAATGACACCACAGAGATTTTTCAGGAAGGGATTCAGTTTCGCAGTATCAAGCTGCGACGTGCCGGTGTTGCGGTGGCGGAAACGTATCGGATGATCGAATACAACACGCGCTTTCCTGCCATGGTGCTTGGCGACGTGGCCGCGCAGCTTTCAGGGTGCGTGAAGGGCGCAGCGCTTTTTGAGGAGCTTGCTCGAAAGTTCGGAGCTGCAACGCTCATTGATGCAATTCATGCCCTGTGGGATCGGTCCGAAGCGGCTGCCCGCGCGGCCGTTGCCGCCATGCCAGACGGGGTCTACCGCGCGGCGTCCTTCCTGGACAACGACGGCATTGATTTGGACAAACGCATCGAGTGTCCAGTGACGGTGCGAATCGAAGGCGAGCGATTCATTGTCGACTTTTCAGACATTTCGCCGCAGGTGCGCGGACCGTTCAATTCCGGCCGCGACGGCGGCGGAATCTCCAGTGCGCGAATCGCATTCAAGTACCTCACCACGCCGAACGATCCTACCAACGAGGGCAGCTTCGCGCCGCTCGAGGTGATTCTTCCGGACGGCAAGTTCCTCAGTGCATCGGCTACGGCTCCCATGGCCAGGTACAGCGCGCCGCTGAGCACGGTGGTGGACACCATCATCCATGCGATGGAGGGTGCTGCTTCTGGCGCCATCGCAGCGGGCCACCATGCGTCAATGGGCTCGCATCGCTTCCAGGGCCGTCATCCTGTCACCGGGCAATTGTTCAGCCACCTGGATACCGCCCTTGGCGGTTGGGGCGGCTCGCATTCCTTGGATGGTTCTGGCCCCTTCAAGACCTTGGCACATGGCGACACACTCGATGTGCCCGTGGAAGTTCAGGAAGCGATGTACGGTCTGCAACTGGCGCGCATTGAGTTCCGGCAGGACTCCGGCGGTCCTGGAAAGTACAGAGGCGGGCTGGGACTGGTCAAGGAATATGCGGTCCTGCACCCCGTGAAACTGACGCTCACTTTTGAGCGCAGCGGATGCCCTCCTTGGGGGGCCTGCGGTGGGGGTGAAGGAGTTCCCAACCATGTCGAGCTCATTCGCGCTGGACAAAGCGACAGCGTTCGGTATTTGAAAGTCAATGACCTGGCCCTGTCACCTGGCGACAGGGTCATCATTTACACAGGTGGCGGAGGCGGCTTTGGAAACGTGCTCGAGCGCGATCCGAAAGCCGTCGAGCTCGATGTCAGGCGTGGCTATGTCTCGCTGCAGGCAGCGCGTGAGATCTACAAGTGTGATTTGCCATTTCGAGGGGGCGGGCCCTCTCGGACCCTTGAACAAGCCGCCTCGCCCGTGACCCGGGCCGGCTTGTAGTTGTATTTGCCCGCAATCAGAATCAACAAGGAGACAAGCATGTGGAAACCCTTTTTGCAATGGACAGCCGCTTTCACCATGGCCGTATGCACCATTTCACCGACTGTGGCTCTGGCCCAGGCGGGGGACGGTGGCTACCCACAGCGGGCCATCAAGCTGGTGGTGCCATTTCCAGCCGGGGGCGGAGTAGACGCAGTTGGGCGATTGCTGGCTGAACGCCTGTCGGCGAGTCTGCGCCAGCCTGTTTTGGTGGACAACCGCCCAGGGGCCGGTGGCGCTTTAGGAGCACTGGCAGTGGCGCGTTCGCCTGCCGATGGCTATACCCTGCTGCTCAACACCAACGGGCACGCCATTCTTCCTCACCTGCAAAAGACCGAGTGGGATCCCGTGACGGACTTCGTTCCCATCTCCCAGGTTCTGGTGCTTCCCATGATGGTGTTTGCCAACGCCAACTCGCCCATCAAATCGCTGGCTGACCTGATCGCGGCGGCCAAGGCCAACCCGGGCAAAGTGTCTTACGGATCTTCCGGGATCGGTGGGCCGATTCATTTGGGCATGGAGATGTTTGCCAGCCGTGCAGGGGTCAAGCTGCTGCACGTTCCTTACCGGGGTAACGCACCCATGGTCACGGCGCTGCTGGGCGGTGAGATCGATGTCACGCTGGATACCCTGGCCGTCTCTTACCCTCAGGTGCGTGCGGGCAAGTTTCGCGCGATTGCCACGACCAGCCCAACCCGCCTGAAGATTGCATCTGATGTGCCAACCATCAGTGAGGCTGGCGTATCCGGGTTTGATTACCTGGGCTGGCAGGGAATACTTGCGCCGGCGGGTACCCCTCCTGCGGTGGTTGCCCGGTTGAGCAGCGAGCTGATCAAGATCCTCGAGATGCCCGCCGTGCGCCAGAGGCTCGAAGAGCTGGGCTATGAGCCACGCAGTTCAACGCCAGCGGAATTTCTTGCCGCCGTCAAGGACGACACAGTTCGGTATCGCAAGGTGATCACTGACGCACAAATCAAAGCAGAATAAGGCGGTTTGAACGAGAAACTTGCATCAGTCAACCTCCACAGTATGCGTTCCTTGGGCCTCTTCAACTTTAGCCTGCCAAGCTCAACGGACTTCACGCATAGGCTTATCTTAAGGGGCTGCTGTTGAGGCCTTGATGGAGTGTGTGCGGTATGAAGTCAAGAATTAATTTTAAAAATCTGCACATTTTTTTTCGGGGCCTAATTTAAACGATTTTCATCGAAGTTGCATGTGCGCCGGCAATTCAGAAATTCCAAAAATAAGTCTTGAAGAAATTATTTAAATTTTAGATTTATAAACATTAAAATTCTATTGAGAGAAAATTAAATTAAAAAAATCATGATTTCTTCCAAACGGCCACCAAACTTCTGCTAAAAAAGAATTTTTTGTTGTCCATTAACGCATATGGCATTTCAATTTTTTCCGCCTTAATCTTAGACCTATAAAACAAAGAATTTATTCCTGCCAATATAAAATAAATCGGCATTAATATTTTCTTTTTGAATTTATCTCCATCAATGTAAACGGGTTGGAGATTGTTTTCAACAAACAGATAATTAAGTTGTGCGTATGTAAGAGAGGAGATGTGCCCTCTGTCGACGGGTTTTCCCTTGGGATGACGAGTGAACTCAGGTTCAAACTGATAGAAGAACCCTGTGAACAAGAATTTAAGTCTGGAGTAAAAATTTTGGACATTGGGCATGGTGATTACAACATAACCTCCAAAATTTACTATCCGAGACAGCTCCTCTACTAAGTGACTTGGATTGATCACATGTTCAATGCCCTCCATGCAAGTAACAAAGTCAAATGATGAATCTTTAAATGGTAGTTCTTTTTCCATGTTTACATAAATGTAATCAGGTCTTTCACTATTAAAATCGCCGCATACCGAATTAAAACCTGCTTTTTTAAGATTGTCCGCTAGCAATCCATTGCCTGCAGGCATATCTAAATGAGACTGTCCTGGCTTTCCATTGTCTTTGATAAACTGTTCAACAATCTTCATGTATTGAGGGTAGTTTGAGACATGCGTGAAATCTTGAAATTGATTATTCGCCATTTTGATTTATTGTTTCAAAATAAAATTTTACAGATTTTAGTGCAGTCAACGAACGATGGTTAACACCCAGACTAGAGCATCGAATCACCTGTTGGCCATCTGGCGCTTGCCTTTTTCAACAGGACCGTGACGGTGACACCTTTTTTTGCACATGGAATGCTGACCGCGATGGACGTGGAATCGGTGTCCGCCATCAGTGGACGTGCGAAACTGCATGCGGTCTTCGGGTGTGGATTGCGGAGAACCCGAGCCTGGCCGCTTGCTGGCCCAGGGCACAAGCGAGCCAGGTCTTGCCGCAAGCGGTAGCCCCTGTCAGCAGCATGTGGTGGCCATGACGCATCCAGTCACCGCAGGCCAGGGCGCGCTGTTCAGGGGGCGGGCGACTGAACATCTCGCATGCCGACGGCGGGTGTCTCCGGTGGCTGCGCTGCACAGCGGAGTCTGAGGCTGAGACCTTCAGGGCCCCACTGCCCGCGGAATGATCTTGCGATCCATCAGGACGCCGAGCCAGTGCTTGACCGCCTGCTCGGTATCGAATGTATCGGTGTATCCGGCCTGCTTGATCTTTACAGTGCTGACGAAAACTGGCGGCGGCGGCTCCTGCAGGCCGTAGCCGAAACGCTGGTCTGCCGAGTGGTGCGACTCGCCCAGAATTTGTGCCATCGACAGCTTGCGCAACCCGTGCTTTTCCACCATGTGGTCCCACAGTGATGCGCGACTGGGCAGGTACTCGGCGAGCTTCAAGGGCCGATCTGGGCTCAGCTCAAGACCAAAGAAATGTGTGATCGAAGGCCAGAGGTCGCGCCACGAAAAGACTTCGCCATTGGTGAGGTTAAAGTGCTCGCCATGTGCGGCAGGTGTGTTCGCCGCCCACACGCACGCACCAGCGATCAGGCGAACGTCTGCCGCCTCGCGCACGAAAGGCACGTGCCCAGGGTACGCGAAGGGCAGGCCCTCCTCCCGACACAGCGACGCGTAGACGCCAATCACAGGGATCGTGTTCATCACCACGCCAACGTTGGGGCCTATCACGATGGTCGGCCGCAAGATCGTCCATGCGTATCCACGCTGCTGCGCGTTCTCACGGATGTAGTCTTCCTGCAGCCAGTAAAAGTTGGGGTGCTCCACGCGCGGTGCGCTTTCGCGCGCGGGGATGCGCATAGGCCGGTACCTCACCGCGTCGCCTTCGCGCCTGGGCTGCATGCCGTAGGCTTTGGTTCCTTGCATCACGGTGACGTGCTCGAGTCGGGACGCCCGGGACAGCGGCTCGATCACATTGCAAAGCATCCGGCGATTGGTCTCCATCTGCTGCGGATCGCTCCAGCCGCTGATCAGGCCGGGCATCTCGTACACGGCGGCGTAGACGACGTGGGTGACATGCGCGAGTGAGCCGAAGGCCTGCGCGCAGGCTTTTTCGTCCAACAAATCGATAGGCAGGTGCACGAATTCGCGCGTGCTGAACGTTTCTGGCTTGCGGCGTGAGCTTGCGATGACAGCCCATCCCGCATCGAGGAACGCGTCGACGGTGGCGGTGCCTATCAGACCGCTGGCGCCGACAATCAGTACTGTTTTGGACATCAATCGACCGTGATCTTGGTTGCGGCGAACAGCGGCTTCCAGCGCGCGTTCTCGTTGGCAATCATCTTGTCAAATTCGCTGCGCGACAGGTTAGACGGGTCAATGCCCAAGCGGTCGAACTGCTCGCGCACGTCGGGCCGCTGGATCGCCTTGGCAAATTCCGCCGCGAGTCGGTCGAGGATAGGCGCTGGCGTGCCGGCTGGTGCCAAGATGCCGTACCAAGCGCCGGACTCTCCCCCCGACATTCCAGCTTCGGCGACGGTGGGAACACCCGGCAGTTGCTTGGCGCGCCTGGCGTCGGCGACGGCAATCGCACGAAGTTTGCCGCTCTCGACGTGCGCGCGGATGGGCGGCACGCCACTGAACAGCAATTGCACGCGGCCTGCGAGAACGTCGGTGACAGCCTCGGCGTTGCCCTTGTACGGAATGTGCAAGATGTCCGTCTTGGTGATGTAGCGGAACAATTCGCCCGCGAGGTGTCCGCTGGTGCCGGTGCCGGCGGATGCATAGCTCACCTTGCCCGGGTTGGCGCGTATGTAAGCGATCAACTCCTGCAAGGTCTTGCCCGGCACCTCGGGATTGACCAACAGCACGTTCGGCCCTGTCGCCAGCAGGATGACAGGCGCGATGTCGCTGGGCGCGTAGGGCATGCTTTTGCGCATCATCGGGTTAAAGACCAGCGGTCCCGGCGATGCGAAGCCGATGGTGTAGCCGTCCTTTGGGGCCTTGGAGACGAAGTCGGTGGCGAGGTCGCCGCCGGCACCTGCCCGGTTCTCCACGACCACCGGGACACCGAGTTGTTCAGACAGCGGCTTGGCGACGATGCGGGCAATGAGATCGATCGAACTGCCGGCTCCGAAGTTGGCAATCAGGCGGATCGGCTTGTTCGGGTAGTCCTGTGCCATGGCCATAGGCGCTATGCCGGCTGCGAGCAGCAGGCAGGCGAGTCTTCGGTTCAGTTGCATGTCGTCTCCTGTTTTTGAAAGTGAATGCGCTCAGGCGTGAGAAAACATCGGGCGTCCGGGAACCGGCAGGCGCGCCCGCAGGATCACACCCTGCTCGGATTCTGTGATGAAGAGCGAGCGGCGGTCGTCGCCGCCATAAGCGACATTGGTGGTGCGCATGCCGGCACACGAGCGGATGCGATAGAGCGGCTCCCCGATGCGGCTGAACACCCACGCCGTGCCGGCACCGGCGTGCACGACGACCAGGTTGCCGGCTTCGTCGAGCGCGAGGCCATCGGGACCTGTTGCGCCGGACATCTGCAGGAAGCGGCCGGCCTTTTTCATGCCGCCATAAGCGGGTTCGATAGGCAGGCTGAAGATCGCGTTCTCGCGCGTGATCGCCACGTAAAGGAGTTGGCGAGCTTCATCCAGCACGAGTCCGTTGGGACCCGCGAGGCCGTCCATCAGGAGGTCGACCGTCTTGCCGTCGGCGCGCAGGCGCATGACACGGCCGGTCGGGTTCTCCAGCGCGCTTTCGCCCTGATCGGTGAAATACAGGTCGCCATTGGACGCGAACACAAGATCGTTCAGGCCCTTGAGTCCTTCGCGTCGAGCGCTGCCCAGCAGCACGTCGATGCGGCCGGAGCCCGGTGTGTGCACCATCAAGCCGTGCACATGGTCGGCGACGAACACGCGGCCGTCGCGGTGTATCTTTAGCCCGTTTGGTTCGCCTTCGTACTGCAGCATCTGCTCGAACTCGCCCGCTGGCGAGACGCGCAGCAACCTGCCATGCGCGAGGTCCACGCACCACAGGTTGCCCTCGCGATCAAAAGACGGCCCTTCCAGGAAGGAGTGCATCTTCACGTGCCTGTCCTCCAGCCATGGCGAAGTCCGGTCCGTCTGGTAAAGGGACTCGGGCAGCCTGGCGAAGACTTCGGTGCTGAGGTTTTCTGCGGGGGGAAACATGGCGTCAGTCGTCTGGAAGTTCGATGCAGAGCATGAGGGCGCTGAAGGTTTTGCCGTGCGGGTCCAGCCGCAGCGAGCGCGTGACCCCGCCTGCCAGCGCCTTCTCGATCACGAAATTCAGTGCGCGCAGCTTAGGCACTTCGTAGCGCGTGACAGGACCCTCGGCGAGGTGTGCAAAGGCGGCCATCACACGTTCGGTGGTCAGGTGTTGGTGGAGATGAGCCCAGCCCGCTTCGTCGTAAGCCATCACGGCGACGTTAGAGGTGTTGCCCTTGTCGCCTGATCGCGCATGGGCCAGGTCGTGAACGCGTGTGCTCATTGCGGGTCCTTGTCGATCACCACAATTTCGGGCTTGACCCAGCTGCGCGGGATCAACACCGCATCGACAGCGATCACCTCGCGCGGGCCCAGGTTGACAGGACCGCCAGCGGCATACGGACCTTGCATGTTGAGCTGCCGCACGTGGTCGCCGATCAAGTCTGCGCTGCGCTTGTCGGGGCAACGTGCGGCGATTCGCAGGCGGATTTCATAGGGCTCGGGTCGGTCCTGGGCACGCCCGGTGTCGCCGTGCAGCGCCGTCATGCCGATCAAGTCGACCTGTATCTCGCCGGCCTGGCCGCCATCGAGGTGGAAGCGCTCCTTGACAATGTCTGCCGCGAGCCTCGCCCGCTCGATCGCATGGATGCCTGCGTAAGCCACTTCGCCCGAGCCTATCCAGCCATCCGAGTAGCCGACCACGACTTTCAGCGTGTCGGTGCGTGGGGCCGCTCGCGGCCCGCGCACGCGCACGCGGTCGGGGCCTAGCTCTTCGAACGACAGGTCGGTGATGTCGAGCACACAGTCGGGCGTGATGTAGCGCCGCGGATCGTGGATCTCGTAAAGCGCTTGCTCGGTGCAGGTCATGCGATCGAGCCGCCCCCCCGACCCCGCAGGCTTGCCGATGGTGATGCTGCCGTCCAGGCCCACATCGGCGAACGGGTAGGCGAGTTCCGCAAGACGCGGGACGTCCTTGCGGCCGGGATCGGCAAAGTAGCCGCCAGTCACCTGCACCGAGCATTCGAGCAAGTGGCCCGCCATGGTCCCGGCAGCCAGCAGTGGCAGGTTGTCGTAGGACCAGCCGTGGTGATGCATGGCCACGCCAAGGAATAAGGACGGGTCGGCCACTCTGCCTGTCATCACAACGTCAGCTCCGGTCGCAAGTGCATCGCGCACAACGTCGGCACCGAGATAGGCATTGGCGGACGCCATGCGTGGCAGCAGCGACTCGAGCGGTTCGCCAGCGTCGAGCAGCCGCAGATCCGGATGCGTGCGCAGGAGCTCGGTCACGTCGTCTCCGATCACCGCTGCGCAGCGCAGGCCATGCACACCGACCTCGGCTGCCGCACGCCGCGATGCATGGGCCGCACCGAGCGGATTGGCGGCGCCCATGTTGCTGACCAGGCGGACACCCTTTTCCCGCAGCAGTGGTGCGAAGGCACGGATGCGCTCCTCGAGCATCGGCGTGTAGCCCAGCTGCGGTGAGCGGCGGCGGTTCAGCGTCTCGCGCGCAATCGTCCGCTCCGCAAGGCATTCGCAAACAAGGTAGTCGAGCTCGCTCGACTCAAGCAGTTGCAC
>CANHKH010000046.1 GCA_947460165.1 Comamonadaceae bacterium | reverse complement strand
GGCCTGGCTGGCCCGCTCAAAGGTGGCCGCGTCAGGGCCGTGGGGCAGCATGCAGTTGTGCAGGCTCACGCCGCCGGGCAAAAAGCCTTCGGCCTTGCCGTCGTACACACCGTGCACCAGGCCCATGAGTTCGCTCATCACATTGCGGTGAAACCAGGGCGGGCGGAAGGTGTCTTCGGCCACCAGCCAACGCGGGGGAAAGATCACAAAGTCGCAATTGGCCACGCCTGGCGTGTCTGTGCCCGAGGTCAAGACGGTGTAAATCGATGGGTCCGGGTGGTCAAAAGACACCGAGCCCACGGCCATGAAGCGGGCCAAATCGTATTTGCAAGGCACCAAATTGCCATGCCAAGCGACCACATCCAGGGGGCTGTGTGGCTGCTCGGCCTGCCACAGGTGGCCCATGAATTTGTTGATGAGCCGAACAGGCCCTGCACTGTCTTGAACGGCGGCGACCGGGGCCAAAAAGTCACGCGGGTTGGCCAGCCCGTTGGAGCCCAAGGGGCCCAACTCGGGCAGGCGAAACGGGGAGCCATAGTTTTCGCACAGGTAGCCGCGCGCTTGGCCGTCGGGCAAAGCCACGCTCAAGCGCATGCCGCGCGGCACCAGGGCGATCTCGCCGGGCGAGAGCTCCAGCAGGCCCAGCTCCGTGTGCAGCTGCAGCCGGCCAGACTGGGGCACCAAGAGCATTTCACCGTCGCTGTTGCAAAAGTAGCTGTCGCTCATGGACCGGTTGGCGCCGTACACATGCACAGCCACGCCGGACTGCGCATGCACGTCGCCATTGCCCGCCACGCTGATGATGCTTTGAAAAAAATCAGCGCCTTCTTCGGGCAGGGGCCAGGGGCTCCAGCGCAGGCGGTTGGCCGGGGTCTCGCAGTCGGTGAAGGGGCCGGTTTGCCACCTGCCGTCGCTGATGCGGGCGAACGCGCCGTGGGCGGCCGACGGCCGCTTGCGGTACATCCAGGTGCGCAGGTTGTGCGCGCGCGGCGCGGTAAAAGCCGTGCCCGAGATCAACTCGGCATACAGCCCAAAGGGGGCGCGTTGCGGGGAATTGCGACCCACGGGCAAAGCGCCAGGCCACAACTCGCTGGCAAATTCATTGCCAAAGCCGCTTTGGTAGGCCGGGCCGGGCTTGAAGGGGGGGGATTCAGGCTGGGTCATGAAGCAAACTCCTCGAAAGTGCCTGGCAAGAATACAAGCCTCAACCCAGCACAATCTGCCCGCTGGTGAGCTTGACGGTCAGCGAGATCGAGCCCTCGTTCATCCACCACGGGATGATCTTGTAGCGCCGCAGGCCGCTGGCATGGAAGGGGCAAGTGTCGGCAATGGCCGCCGCCGCCTGCCTGGAGTCTGCCCGCAAAATGAACATGCCGTCGCCGTTCCAGTAGCTGGGGTCTTGGTGGTCCCTGAAAGGGCCTGCCGCAAAGGCCGCGCCAGAGGCTTCAAGCCCAGCGATCCAGGCCAGGTGCGCACTCATGAGCGGCTTGAGGTTGGCCATGGCGTCGCCTTCGCGCTCGACCCGCTCAGTCATGCACAGGTAGAACTGCCGCCTGGCCAAGCGCTGGCGCAAGGCCAGCTCTTGGGGGTCATCGGTGACGATATCTTGTGGCAGGTTCATGGTGCAACTCGGGTGGGCGGGGGGGTCAAGCCTTACTGGCGGGGAATCTTGGCGTCGTTCACCACCTTGCGCCATTTGACGATTTCAGAATCCACCAACACACGCATCTGCTCAGAGCTGCCGGCCCGCGGGGCGCCGCCCAGGTCGAGCAAACGCTGGCGAATGTCGGGCAAAGCCACCACGCGGGCGACTTCTTGGCTCAAGCGGCTGAGCACCGCAGGCGGCAGCTTGGCAGGCGCGGCCACCCCCAACCAGGAGGTGACCTCGAAATTGGGCAGTGAATCGCTCGCGCTGGGCACCTCAGGCACAGAAGGGGCGCGCTCGCGGGAGGTCACACCCAAGGCCCGCAGCTTGCCCGAGCGGATGTGGGGCGTGGTGGGGGTGAGCGTGTCAAAGAGCACGGTGACGCGCTGGGTCATCACGTCTTGCACGGGGGCGGCGCCGCCACGGTAAGGCACATGGATCATGTCCACACCGGCCATGGCAGAGAACAACTCGCCGGCCAAATGCTGGGTGGAGCCCACGCCCACCGAGCTGTAGCTGAGTTTGCCGGGCTCTTTTTTGGCCGCGTCAATGAGTTCGGACACGGTTTTGATGGGGCTGTCTGCAGACGTGCCAATGACAAAAGGCATGAACATGACGGTAGACACCATGCTGAAGTCGGTCACCGGGTCAAAAGGCAGTTGCTTGTACATGGCGCCAGACACCGCATGCCCGCCCGTGAGCAAAATCAGGTTGTAGCCGTCGGCGGGCATCTTGGCGACCATGTCAGAGGCCAAGTTGCCGCCAGCGCCGGTTTTGGCGTCGACCAGCACGGGCTGGCCCAGACCCTCGCTCATCTTCATGGCAATGAGGCGGGCGACGGTGTCGGCATTGCCGCCGGCGCCAAAGCCGTGCCACAGCTTGATGGGGCGGTTGGGGTAGTCGCTTTGCGCGGCGGCGGGGGCACACGCCAAGCCGAACAGCAGCGCGGTCAGCAGACCAGTCAACTGAGCAGACACTTTTTGGCGAGTTGGACGAAGTGAATTCAATGTGGTTTTCATGGCTTGTCTCCTTTGTGAAGGTGATAGTTTGGCCTGTTGGCCGGCACTGAGCCCATGGCACCTAAGGCGCTTGAGTGGCGCTCAGCCCAACATGCCAGGCCGTTCACAACACATGGCCGCCATCGATCACGATGCGTGTGCCGGTGGCCGTTTTGAGGTGCGTGGCGCAAGCCACCACGGCCAGTGCCACGTCGTGCGCAGACACCACCCGGCCCAGCGGCAATTTTTGGGCTTTGGCCTGCAACTCGTCTCGGTTGCGGCCGGGCACAAAGTCGGTGTCCACCGAGGCGGGCGAGACGCACAAAAAACGCACCTGGGGACCAAAAGCCCGGGCCATGGACTGCGTCATTGTGTCCAGCCCGGCCTTGGCCGCGCAGTAAGCCATGTTGCTGCCCGAGCCCGTGAAGGCCGACACGGAAGACACGTTCACCACCAGCCCGTCGCCAGACGCTTGAAGCAGCGGCAGCATGGCGCGCGTCACCGAATAGGTGCCGCCCAAGTTGGCAGTCAAAAACTGGTTGAACAGCTCGGGCTCCAAGCTCTGCACATCCTTGTGCGCAATGCGCTGGGTAAAACCCGCTGAATTGACCAAGATGTCAGCCCTGCCGAGCTCTTGCTCCATGCGCTGGGCCAAGGCCGGGTGGCGGCCCGGCTGGTCCAAAGCAAAAGCGAAGGCTCGGTGGCCGTGGCCGGGCAACTCGGCCAACAAAGCCTGGGCCCGCTCCTCACCTTTGTGAAAACCAATGACAACACGAGCCCCCTCTTGCGCCAGCAAGCGCACACAGGCCGCGCCTATGCCGCTGCTGCCGCCGGTGACAAGCGCTACTTTTCCTTGGAGCAGGGGCATGTGGAGTGTGGCCTCAGGCGACGCCGTGGCCTTTGATGAAGGTTTCCAGGTGCTTGATGTGGTCGCCCTGCTGGCTGATGATGTCCTTGACGGTGTCACCAATCGACACCATGCCCACCACCTTGCCCAGGGTGAGCACGGGCAGGTGGCGGAAATTGCGGGCAGACATGATTTCCATGCAATGCTGCAAGGTGTCCGTGACGGCCACCGTGGTGGGGCTGCGGGTCATGATGGCGCTCAGCGGCGTCTGGCTCGGAACCAGTCCGGGCAGCAAGACCTTGATGGCGCAATCGCCCTGCGACACCATGCCCACCAAAGCGCCATCGTCAATGACCATCACCGAGCGGATGCGGTTCGAACGCATCAGCTCCAGGGCTTGGGTCACAGAATCGGTGGAGCTCAGGGAGAAAATTTGACCTGATTTTTTTTGGATGCACGACTTGACGGTGGTCATTCAATTACCTAAAGAAAAAATAAAGAAACGGGAAAATCAGCTGTCGTCGTCTTTGGATGGCGCAGGGCTCTTCAAAGAAATGAGGTTCCAGCGCAAAATCACCGCCGCCAAGGCCAGCAGCAACACCGCGCCGCTTTCGTAAATCAGGTTGACCGCATTGATCTCTTTGCCTTGCAAAATGATCAAGCGCGACAGCGCCGTGATGGCAATGAAAATCGGGATGGTGATGGGAATTTGCCGGTTTTTGTAAAAACCCGCGACCATGCCCAGCACCTCGGCATAGATGAAGAGCAAGAGCAAATCTGTCAGCTTGACCGACTTGGCCGCAATGATGACAAACATTTCCAGACCCACGGCATAGACGGTGAAGCCGGCAATGAGAACCAGGATGGCCTTCTCGACCGCAACAATGGAGTCGTAAACTTTCACGGGCAAGACCCACTCTGTAAAAGAAGATTTCTTAATGTAACCCAGAGTTCAGGCCAAGGCGGTCGGAGGCTTGCCGTACCGCACATGCGACAACGCAGCGCAAAAGCCCCCAGCCGCAACGGCCGCAGGCTAGGCGCTCAAGCCCAGCTTTTGGGCCAAACCAATGCGCTGGAGTTTGCCGGTGGCGCCTTTGGGAATCTCGTCCATGATGAGGATTTTTCGGGGCACTTTGAAGTCGGCCAATTTGGTCGCCACAAACTCGCGGATTTCTCGGTCCGTGGCGCTGTGGCCCTCACGCAGCACCACGGCGGCGGCCACTTCTTCGCCCAATTTGTCGTGCGGCATGCCAAAGGTGACCACCTGCGCCACGGCTGGGTGGTCCATCAAGACCTCGTCGACCTCGCGCGGGGAAATTTTCTCGCCCCCCCGGTTGATGATTTCCTTGAGCCGGCCCGTGAGCGTCACATAGCCGTCGGCCGTCATGGTGCCCTGATCGCCCGTGCGGAACCAGCCCTGGGTGAAGGCCTCGGCATTGGCCTTGTCGTTGTTTTCATAACCGAGCGTGACGTTATCACCGCGAATCACGATCTCGCCCACCTCACCGGCCGGCAAGAGCTGGCCCGACTCGCTCATGATGGCCACTTCAGGGCCTGCGGCCATGCCCACCGAGCCCGGGATGCGCTTGCCTGGTGGCAAGGGGCTGCTGGCCATTTGGTGGGCCGCTTCGGTCATGCCGTAAGACTCGATCAGCGGGGTGTTGAACACCCTTTCAAGCTCGGCAATCACCTGCGGCGGCATGGAGGACGACGACGAACGGATAAAGCGCAGCGGGTTGGCCTCGATCACGTCCATGTTGTTGCCAGCACGCGCCAAGATGGTTTGGTGCATGGTGGGCACCGCCGTGTACCAGGTGGGCTTGCACTCTTTCATCCAGGCAAAAAACTTGAGCGCGTTAAAGCCAGGCGTGCAAAACACCATGCTGCCCACCGCCATGGGCGCGAGCACGCCGGCAATCAAGCCATGAATGTGAAAGAGCGGCATCACATGCAGTTCGCGGTCGGCAGCGGTGAGCTGCAAGGTGTGGCTGATGTGGCGGGCCGATGCACACACATTGCGGTGCGTGAGCGGCACGATTTTGGGCCGCGACGTGGTGCCCGAGGTGTGCAAAATCAGCGCCACATCGTCAGGCTGGGCCGGGCCGGGCAAGGCGGCTTGGCCCTGCTGTGCAGACACCAGTTCAAAATGACCCGCGCCTTGCTCGGGCAAGGCTTTGAGCGCTATCACGGCCACGCCGAGCTTGGCCGCCACGGCCAAAGCTGGGGTCTCGCTGCCCGCCGCCACGATCAAGGCCTTGGCTTTCAAGTCGCTCAGGTAAAACTCAAACTCATCGGCGCGGTAGGCCATGTTCAGGGGCGCGGCGGTGCAGGCGCTGGCCACGGCCACAAAAGCGGTGGCCATTTCGGGGCAGTTGGGCAGCACGATGGCCACTCGGTCGCCTCGGCCAATGCCCATGGCATTCAAAGACGACAAGGTCTGCGCCACCAAGGCGTTCAAGCCCCCGTAAGAAAGCGGCATGCCGCCGGGAGACATCATGGCCGTGGATGCGCTCGCTTGCTGCGCAAGCATGTCGTGAAGGGTGCTGAAGTGGGTCATGGTGTCCAAAGGTTCAAGAAATTTTCAAGCGTGCGCCGTGCTGCTGCAAGTTGTTGGCCAGCAAACTGGCCAGCGCATACACAGCCTCTATGGTGGGCGTGGGGGTGTGGGTGATCTGGCCGAGCTCCAGCACAGAGGCCACCAAGGCTTGCAGCTCCAGCGCCCGACCTTGCTCCACATCTTGCAGCATGGAGGTTTTGTGGGCACCCACCGCCTGGGCACCGGCAATGCGTTTTTCAAGGCTGACCTTGAACTGCACGCCCAGCTTTTCGCCTATGGTTTGCGCCTCGGTCATCATGCTGGCGGCCAAGGCCCGGGTGGGCGGGTACAGGCAAATGTCTTCCAGGGTGGCGTGCGTCAAGGCGCTGATGGGGTTGAAACTCAAATTGCCCCAGACCTTGAGCCAAATTTCAGAGCGAATGTCGGTGGACACAGGCGCTTTAAAACCTGCGGCCTTGAAGGCGTCGCTGATGGCGCGCAAGCTGGGGGTGTCGGTGCCGTCAATCTCGCCGAGCGTGAAGCGGTTGCCCTCAATCACCTTGATGACGCCCGGGCGAATCACCTCGCTGGCGGGGTAGACCACGCTGCCGATCACGCTGTCAATGGGGATGGACTGGGCAATCAAGCCATCGGGGTCCACCGCGCGCACAGGCATGCCGGTGTAATTGCCTGGCAGCTTGTGAAAATACCACCACGGAATGCCGTTTTGCATGGTCACCACGCGGGTACCGCTGTGCATGAGCGGCGGCAGGTCGGCCGCCACGGCGGAGACTTGGTGCGCCTTCAAGCCCAAAATCACCAGGTCTTGCACGCCGGCCTGGGCCAGGTTGGCCGTCGCTTTGATGGGCTTGGCCAGCAGCTCACGGCCGTTTTCTTCTATCAGCGTCAAGCCGTTTTGCAGCACGGCGTCTAAGTTGGCGCCCCGCAAAATCAGGGTCACGTCATGGCCAGTGAGTGCGAGTTTCACGCCCAACATGCCGCCAATGGCACCGGCGCCCACGATACAAATTTTCATGTCAAGCGTCTGCGGAAGGTGTTTGAACAAATGTGTTTTTTAACACGCCAAGGCCGTCAATGGAGACCTCCACCAGCGTGCCAGGCTTGATAGGCAGCACGCCCAGCGAGGTGCCGCAGGCAATCACATCACCCGGGTGCAGCGTCATCTCACGCGACAAACTGGCCACGATCTGAGCAGGTGAAAAAATCATGTCGCTGCAAGCATAGTTTTGCCGCTCGCGGCCATTGACCAGGGTGCGCACACTCAAGGCTTTCCAGTCCAGGCCGGTGGCAATGCATGGGCCAAAAATGCCAAAGGTGTCAAAACTTTTGGCGCGCGCCCACTGTGCAAAGGAGGCGTCGCGCGCCAACAGGTCCAGCGCCGTCACGTCGTTGACGCAAGTCAGACCAAAAATCGCTTCGCCAGCGGCCTCGACAGAGATGTCTTTGCAGGTTTTGCCTATCACCAGCCCCAGTTCGCCCTCGTACACCACACGGCCATCGTAGCTGGCAGGTGCCGCAAAGGGCTGGCCATCGGCCAAGTAGCTGCTGGCCGCCTTGATGAACCACAAAGGCTCGGCCGGAATGCCCAGCGCCTGCTTGGCCGCTTGCGCGTGGTAGTTGTTCCACAAAGCAATGAATTTGCTGGGCACGCAGGGAATGGAGATTTGCACCTGCGCCAAAGGCAACATCTGCCCCGTGGGTTCAGGGGCGCCAAACATATCGCCGTGGCACACCGCAATGTGCTCGCCGGCCAGCCGGCCAAAGCCAGCAGCGCCTTGGTGCGTGTAACGCACCCAATGGGTGGTGCTCATGCGGCTTGTCGCTTCATGCGGCCCAGCGCAGAGCCTATCAGCGGCCAAAACAACATGACCAAGGCCAAGGCCGTGATGCTGGCCACCAAGGGGTTGGAGACAAACACCAGCATGCTGCCGCCAGAGCCCAGCAGCGACTGCCTGAAGGCGTTTTCAGCCATGTCGCCCAGCACCAGCGCCAAGACCAAAGGCGCCAAGGGATAGTCCAGCTTTTTGAATACGTAACCCAACACACCAAAACCCATCATCAAATAAACATCAAACATAGAGCCATGCACGGTGTAGGCGCCCACGGCACAAATCACCAAAATCACGGGCGCAATGATAGAGAAGGGAATGCGCAAAATCGCGGCAAACCAGGGCACGGTGAGCAGCACCACGATCAAGCCCACCACATTGCCCAGGTACATGCTGGCAATCAAGCCCCACACAAAGTCTTTTTGCTCCACAAAAAGAAGCGGTCCGGGCTGCAAACCCCACACCAGCAAACCACCCAAGAGCACCGCCGCCGTGGGCGAGCCAGGAATACCCAGGGTCAACATGGGCAGCAGCGCGGCCGTGCCGGCGGCATGGGCGGCAGTTTCCGGGGCCAACACGCCGTCTATCTCGCCCTTGCCAAAGTTGTCCGGGTTTTTAGAAAAGCGCTTGGCTATGCCATAACCCATGAAAGACGCTGGCGTGGCGCCGCCCGGTGTGATGCCCATCCAGCAGCCCACGGCCGAGCTGCGCACATAAGTCATCCAGTAGCGGGGCAGCTTTTTCCAGGTTTGAAGCACCACCTTGCTGTCAATCTTGCCGTTCTTTCCCTTGAAGGCCAGGCCTTCTTCCATGGTCAGCAAAATCTCACCAATGCCAAACAAGCCAATGACGGCGATCAAAAAGTCAAAGCCCTTCATCATGGGCGCAAAACCAAAAGTCAGCCTGAGCTGGCCTGTCACATTGTCCATGCCGATGGCGGCGAGCGAAAAACCCAAAAACATGGCGGCCAACGTTTTCCAGGGCGCGCCCTTGGTCATGCCGACAAAGCTGCAAAAAGTGAGCAGTTGCACCGCAAAAAACTCAGGCGGGCCGAACTTGAGGGCGAATTTGGCCACCAATGGCGCCAAAAAAGTGATCATCACCACGGCCACCAAAGCGCCAATGAAGGAGGACGTGAACGCCGCCGTCAAGGCCTGGCCGGCCTGGCCTTGCTGGGCCATGGGGTAGCCGTCAAAAGTGGTGGCCACCGACCAAGGCTCACCCGGGATATTGAACAGTATGGAAGTGATGGCCCCACCAAAGAGGGCGCCCCAGTAAATGCATGACAGCAAAATAATGCCAGACACCGGCGACATGCTGAAGGTGAGCGGCAGCAAAATCGCCACGCCATTGGCGCCGCCCAGGCCAGGCAGCACGCCAATCAAAATACCCAGCACAATGCCCAAAAACATCAGGCCCACATTGACCGGGGACATGGCCACGGCAAATCCCTGGAACAAAGCGTTGATTTCTTCCATCTTAAAACCCCAAAGCAGCTTCCAGGGGGCCTTTGATCAGCGGCACCTTGAACCAGATTTCAAACATCACAAAGAGCAGCATCACCACGGCCAAAGAAGTCAAGCCTGACTTGAGCCAGCCAAATTGGCCTTGCCAGCGCATGAAGACTGCAATGAATATCAGAGACGATAGATAAAGCCCCAGCCACTGCATCAGCACCACATAGACCAAGCAGGGCAAAAACACCGCGAGCACCAGCTTGATTTGCGGCCGCGAAACAAAAGACTCCGATTTGCTTGATTTGAATGCCCGCCATAAATTGGCCGCACTGGCCACATTCATCAAGAGGCCAATGTAAAAAGGAAAATACCCGCTTTGCGGCCCGTCATCGCCCCAGCTCGCGCCTGTGCGGGCGCTGTCCCACATCACCACACTGCCTATGAGCAGAAACAAGATGGCGACCACCATCTCCAGCGTTCGAACGGAGGCCGCGCTTGGTTCAGGCGCATCAGGTGTTTCTTGTGACATGGGGTGTTGCGGATTTATTTGGCGACAAAACCAGCTTCTTGCATCAGCAGGCGGTGGCGAATTTCTTCGTTGGCAACCCAGCGCGCAAATTCAGCGCCCTCCATGAAGGTCTGATTGAAAGCACCTTCATTCATGAATTTTTTCCACTCAGCGGTGGCCCGCACTTTTTTCATGAGCTCCATGTAGTAAGCCGTTTGCGCAGGCGTGACACCCGGCGGCATGAAAATACTGCGCATCATCAGGTACTCCACGTCCAGGCCGTTTTCTTTGCAGGTCGGAATGTCTGACCACGCTTTGTCGGCCACAATCTCTTTGTAAGGCAAGCGCTTGCTGTCAAACACACACAAAGGGCGCAGCTTGCCGCCGCGCCACTGGGCCACGGCTTCAATGGGGTTGTTCACGGTCGAGTCCACATGCTTGCCCACCAGTTGCACCGCCACTTCACCACCGCCCTTGTAAGGCACATAAATGAACTTGGCACCTTGGGACTTTTCAATCAAGGCGGTGATGATTTGGTCTTCTTGCTTGGAGCCAGTGCCGCCCATTTTGAGTTTGCCACCGGCAGCCTTGACGGCCGCCAAGTACTCTTGCGTGGTTTTGTGGGGCGACTCTGCGTTGACCCACAGCACAAACTCATCAAGCGCCAACATGGCCACGGGCGTCATGTCTTTCCAGTTGAAAGGCACGCCCGTGGCCAAGGGCGTGGTGAATATATTGGACAAGGTGATCACGATTTTGTGCGGATCGCCTTTGGCATTTTTAATGTCCAAAAATCCTTCGGCACCTGCGCCCCCTCCTTTGTTGACCACCACCAGGGAGGTTTTCATCAAGTTGTTTTTGGTGATGATGGCTTGAATCAGCCTGGCCATTTGGTCTGCGCCACCGCCCGTGCCTGCAGGTACCACAAACTCCACATTTTTGGTCGGCTGCCAGGTCGACGACTGCGCATGGCCCACCGTCAATACAGACACACTGACCAAGGCTTTGAGGGCCACACTCAATATAAAACTCATGCGCATAGAAAAGCTCCCGTGATTGAAGAAACTGGCATTTCATGAACCACCATCTATTGAATAAAACAGACGGTCAAAAAAAACAACTACTGCTCGCAGTTATATGACGTGAACTGCTTTGCTGGCACTGTGTTCAATGCCATCGGAATTGACGCATCCCGTAAAAACAGCCGCCACAGCAAAGAATATGGACTGCTTGAGCCTCCTGCTCCATCAAGAGCAGGCCAGATAAATTTACATTCCATGGTGTCACATGACATCATCACGGAACTGCAATCATATAAATGATGAAAAAAGCATATCATGCAGATTTAGATCAAGCAACTATTTACTTTCTTCTCTGTGACAAGGGCCGCAGCGGACACAGTCACAACTAGGGCTCAACCCGTGCACATGCGCCTGTGCTTGCATGGCCCAGCGGCGCCATCGAAGGCTGGGCTTGCGCCAAAATCAGGCCATGCCTTGCCGACTGTTCACCGCCCGCATCCATGCTGATCCGCTTTAACAAACCCTATGGTGTGCTCAGTCAGTTCACCCCCGAGGGCCGCTGGCAAGGGCTCCAAGACTTCATTGACCTGCCTGGTGTGTACGTGGCCGGGCGCTTGGACGCCGACAGCGAAGGACTGCTGCTCTTGACCGACAAGGGCTCACAGCAGGCGCAAATTGCAGACCCACGCTTCAAAATGGAAAAAACCTATTGGGTGCAAGTTGAGGGCTTGACCAGCGAAGCCGCATTGGCAGCGCTGCGATTGGGCGTGCCGCTCAATGACGGCTTGACTCTGCCCGCTCAAGCCCGTGCCCTGCCCGAGCCCGACCGCTTGTGGCCACGCCAGCCGCCCATACGCGTGCGGCAAAACCAGCCGACCTCCTGGCTGGAGTTGGTCATCCGCGAGGGCCGCAACCGCCAGGTGCGCCGCATGACAGCCGCCGTGGGCTTGCCCACGCTGCGCTTGATTCGCGCAGCGATAGGGCCTTACACGCTGGACGACCTGCCCCTGGGGACTTGGCAAAAAGCGTCTTGAACGAGCCGCAGCCTGAGGTGCAGGCAGTGCCAGTCTTGCCCGATCAGATCAACCGCACCAGGCTTGGCTTGAAGGCTCAAGAAAGCCCGCGCCTGCGCCCCCCGCTCTACTAGACTCTGAAATCCCCAAAACACACAACAAAGGAAGTTCCCATGGGCGCGCAATGGAAAGCCAAACACAAGGACGTGGCGGCCAACGCCAAGGGACGGTTGTTTGGCAAACTGGCCAAAGACATCATGATGGCCGCACGCAACGGTGCCGACCCGGCGGCCAACGCCAAGCTGAGGCTGGTGATGGAGCAAGCGCGCAAGGTGTCCATGCCCAAAGACACGCTGGACCGTGCCATCAAAAAAGGCGCCGGTCTCACTGGTGAAGCGGTGCACTTTGAGCATGTCATTTACGAGGGTTTTGCCCCGCACCTGGTGCCAGTGATGGTGGAGTGCCTGACCGACAACGTGAACCGCGCGGCCTCTGACATGCGCATTTTGTTCCGCAAGGGCCAGCTCGCCAGCAGCGGCTCGGTGTCCTGGGACTTTGAGCATGTGGGCATCATTGAAGCCGAGGCTGCAGCCCCAGGCGCAGATGCCGAGATGGCGGCCATTGAGGCGGGTGCACAAGACTTTGAGCCCGCCGACGAAGAAGGTGTGTGCGTTTTCCTCACCGACCCCACCGACCTCGACCTGGTCAGCCGCGCCCTGCCCGCGCAAGGCTTCACGGTCTTGTCTGCCAAGCTCGGCTACCGGCCCAACAACCCCATCCACCCGGACAGCCTGAGTGCTGAGGCGCTCGAAGAGGTGGACGCCTTTTTGGCCGCCATTGACGCCAACGAAGACGTGCAAAACGTCTTTGCGGGTTTGGCGGGCTGATGTTCGTGGGCGTCAGCGTCAAGCCGCGCTGAAGTCTTGGCCGCGTGCTGCTTGACGAGCTGGTCTAAGCCAGTCGCCTGATCAAAGCGCTGGCATGCAAAGCAGCGCAGGGCGTCAAGGTTCGCATCTTGGTTGAGGTTGCGGCGCCGGTCTTCAAGCTGGCGCCGGCAGTGGCCAGCACGCTGATGGAGGCGGGCGTGCAGATGCGCGACCACAACACCTCAAATTTGGCGCGTATTTTCGCCATGCCACACCGCACCCACCCCAAGCTGCTGGTGGCAGACCGTCGGGTGGCCATCTCAGGCGGGCGCAACATCGGCAACGACCATTTCGACCTCTAGGCACGCACGGGCGCAATCATTTCCAAGAGGCCATGCGTTGGGGAGTGCGGGCCCCAGCATGCCTGTGCCCACCGCTCAGTGCTGCACGCCTTTGGTCAGCGCGCCCTCGACCACCTCAGTGGGTGCCTTTGATGAAGCTCGCTGCCTTGAAGGCAGCACAAGGGCCGGCGGCAGCGTCTATCTCGCGACCTGACACATTCGCCCGACCAGTCAAAAGTATCACAGGCCCGCCATAGCCTTGCCACATTGGCACCATCGGTCATATTCACCAAAATATTTGAGGCCTTTGATGTGCGGAAATTCGTAAATACGGCGCCATCCACATTCCTTAAACCGCTAATTACCGTCAGACATTTCAATTTGTACTTCTCTCGGACGTTCTCAGCATGGGTCATGCTTCATTCAGCAAGGTGTAAGCAGCAGTTGTTGAACTTTGGGCAATGGCCAGGCTGGAAGGATTTTTCAGGTGCAGCGCCAAGGCCATACAAATACAAGTCGGCGCAGAGGCTGGTCGCGACTGAAATGGTCCATGCCAGACGGCCAGCACACGCCAGGCACTGGATACATGATCAGCAAGTGCTGCTCACGATGTGAGCCTGGACAAATTCAGAATCTGACTT
>CANHKH010000045.1 GCA_947460165.1 Comamonadaceae bacterium | reverse complement strand
GGGTCTACCAGGACCGCACCTGCTTTCACGATGGCGACGAAGAGATCGCGCCCGGCTTGAGCCTGCACCACGTGGGTGGCCACACCATGGGCTTGCAGGTGGTGAGGGTGCACACCCAGCGCGGCTGGGTGGTGCTGGCGTCGGACGCCAGCCACTTCTACGCCAACATGGAGCAAGAGCGGCCCTTTCCCTTGGTCTACAACGTGGCAGACATGCTGCAAGGCTACCAGCGTGCTTACGCCCTGGCCAGCTCGGCCGAGCATGTGATTCCCGGCCACGACCCGCTGGTGCTGCACCGCTATCCCAGCCCCAATCAGGCCATGAAGGGCATCGTGGCCCGCCTGGACCTGCCGCCCGTTCACGCTTGAGTGAACAGCCTTTTCCCTATTCAGAAGGAGACTTTACATGGCTGCATTTCCAGACCAAGCCTGGTTCAGTGAGTTCCAGGCCCGGGTCAATCAGGACAAAGAGCTGTCCGTCATTGGCAACTGGTTTACGACGCGTTTTTCCATCACGGTGGACGACAGTCGCCGGGTGTTGGTGGTCAACAGCGGGCAAATCACCCAATGCATCATGGCGCCCCGGTTCGACAGCCGACCGGTGTTCGGCTTTCGCGCGCCCATGTCGATCTGGCAAAAATTCCTCACCCCCAACCCGCCGCCGCTGTACAACGACTTTTTTGCCATGTTGATGCGGGTGCCCGACTTTGTGCTCGAAGGCGATGGCCTGGTGGCCATGCAAAACGCCCGCGCCTTGCAACGCTTGATGAATCTGATGCGAAAGGAATCTGTATGAGCCACATCGAACCCATCACGGGCCGCTATGTCCAGGTCGACATCAACGGCGCGATGCACCGGATTTTTTACGAGGAGGCCGGCCAAGGCACGCCCTTGATTTGCCTGCACACGGCCGGTGCCGATTCTCGGCAATGGCGCCATTTGCTCAATGACCCCGAGGTCACCAGCCAATTCAGGGTCTTGGCCTTTGACCTGCCCTACCACGGCCGGTCCACCCCGCCCGATCAATGGTGGCTGCGCAAGTACCAGCTGACGGCCCAGGGCTACGCCGACGTGATACGCGCTTTTTGGCAGGCCTTGGGGCTGGTCAAGCCCGTGGTCATGGGCTGCTCCATGGGGGGCGCCATCGTGCTCAAGATCGCGGTGGACTACCAAAAGGAACTCACGGGCATTGTGGGCCTGGAGTCGGCCGCCTTTGCGCCCGGCCGCTACAACGAGTTCTTGCACCATCCCGCCATCCATGGCGGCGAGCTGTGCGCCAGCTACACCATGGGGCTGTGCGCGCCCGCCACACCGGAGGCCAACAAGCGAGAAAACTGGTGGTACTACGCCCAGGGCGGCCCGGGCGTGTATGCGGGCGACGTGCACTTCTACAGCTTTGACTGGGACGGCCGCGAGTCCATCAAGACCATAGACACTGGGCTGTGCAAAGTCTCTTTGCTGACCGGCGAGTACGACTACTCGGCGACGCCGGCCATGTCTGAAGAAGTGGCCGCCTCGATTGCAGGCTCTCGCTACACCTTGATGAAGGACATGGGCCACTTCCCCATGATCGAGGACTGGGCTGGCCTCAAGCGCTACCTCATGCCAGAGCTGGACCACATGCTGGCCTGATCCAAGTTCAAGCCCACCGCCCCAAGGGTCTGGCGACTGGCCAGTGCATCTTGGGCCTGGGCGGCTTGGTCAAAGGAAAAGTACTCCGGCTCAGGCAGGCGCACGACGCCGCTGGTCAGCTGCTTGAAAAAATCAGCGCTGCGCAGCCGCAGCTGCTCAGTGGTTTTGTTGTACGTGAAGATCGAAGGGCTGGTCAGGTGCAGCGAGCCCATTTGGTTGAGGCGAAACACATCAAAAGGTGGAATCTCACCAGCCGGTGTGCCATAGCTCACCATGGTGCCTGAGGGTGCCAGGCACTGCAGCGATTTTTCAAACATCTCCCCGCCTATGCCGTCGTAAACGGCATTCACGCCCAGCCCCCCCGTCAGTGCACGCACCTGCGCGACCATGTCGCCCTCCGTGCTGAGCACCACCGCGTCACAGCCCAATTGCTTGGCAACTTCCATTTTGTGGGCGGCACCCACGGTGCCAATCACGCGCGCGCCCAAATGCACGGCCCATTGCACCAGGATTTGCCCCACCCCGCCTGCGGCCGAATGAACCAGCACCGTGCAGCCGGGCTTGACCGCGTAGGAGTCATGAACCAGGTACTGGGCCGTCAAGCCCCGTGTCAGATTGATGCCCACCAGGGGCAAAGACAAGGCCTCAGGCACGGACACCAGGCGCGAGACCGGCATCACCCGATACTGGGTGTAGGCCCCAGCGGAGTGCAGGTAGGCCACGCGGTCGCCAGGCTTGAAATCGCTCACCCCAGGCCCCACGGCCAGCACCCGGCCAGAGGCTTCTACACCCAGGCTGGCGGGAAAGGCCGAGATTTTGTAGCGGCCACTGCGCTGTTGAATGTCTATGTAGTTGACGCCAATGCCGGCGTGTTCAAGCAAGACTTCATGGTCACCCGGGTCGCGACAGACTTGGGTTTGGTAGCGCAGCACCTCCGTGCCGCCTTGCTGATCAAAAAGCACGGTCAGAGTTGAACGGGTCATGGCGGGTTCTCCACAATGCGGGAAAGGGTCGAATCGGGGTCTGGAAAAAAAACACCCGGCAGCGCCGGGTGTTTGACAAAGCGTCAGCGCCTTATTGCTTGGGCCAGATGGCGGGTGCGACGGCTATTTCCGTTGGGAAGACCACCACAGGCTTGCCGTTTTGCCACTGCGAGATGACCAACTGAGCGCCCACACGGCGGCCGGCTTCGTCAAACTTGATGCGACCACCCGGGAAAAACTTGGCTGGACCTTCGGTGGTGTCCATGCGGCGAATGGCGGCTGCCACGGCCTTGCGATCGGCAGACTTGGCCATTTCCATGGCTTCCTTGAAGATCCACATGTCGCCGTAGGTGGACATGGGGTCTTGCGGAACCCAAGGCTCACCTTTGCGCTTGCTGAATTCTTCGCTGATTTTTTCATGTCCCTTGCCGGCTGAATTGCCGGTGATGTTGAACAAGCCTTCCAGCGTGTCCTTGCCCATCAGGGTGAGCAATTCGGGCGCTGACATGGCGCCGCTGTTGGCGATCACGGGCATGCGTCCTTTGCCCAAGCCCACTTCGTTGATTTTTTCGAGCGTGAGTTTGAAGTCGGGCAGTGCAGTGGACATGTTCAGCAGCATGTCTGGCCGCGTGGAGCGCACCTTTTGAATCATGGAGCTGGCATCCGACAGCGGTGGCGTGAAGATCTCGTCGACCACCAGCTTCAAGCCCAATTTGTCGAAGCCGCCTTCGCGCAGGGGTTTGGTGAACGCCATGGGCGAGGCCGTGTTGTCAGTGACGATGCCCACCGTCTTGGCGGGCTTGCCCGCCAGCCTGGCCAATTCCATCAAGGCGGGCACCGCCCCCGCGGACATTTGACTGGCGGTGATGGAGGTCTGGAACACGTATTTGAAGCCGCGGGCCGTGATGCTGTCCGCAAACGAGAGCGTGAGCATGGGCAGCTCTGCGCGCTCGGTCACCTCGGTGATGGCCAAGGTGAAGGAGGACAACCACGAGCCGGTGGCGCCCACCAAGTCGGGCTCCTGCGACAACATGCGCTGCCCGGCGTTCTTGGCTTTTTCAACGGAATCACCCGCGTCAATGGTCACCAGGCGCATGCGCGCGCCGCCCAAGGCCTTGATGCCGCCGGCGGCGTTGATGTCTTCAATGGCCAACTCTGCGCCCTTGCGCATCAGGTCACCGCTGCGGGCCCAGGGGCCGGACAAGGGAGCGATCAGGGCTACTTTGACTTCTTTGGGTTGGGCCATGGCGGGCATGGACGCAGCCATTCCCAGGGTGGCTGTCACGGCCGCAGCCACAGCCAGCAATTGACGCTTTGAACGATGAACCATACTGACGCTCCTCTTGGTGTTGAATCTAGCCATTACATACCTAAATAAATTTCTTTGACATGCGGGTCTTCCATCAGGACATCAGGCGCGCCTTCCAGCGCGATGCGCCCGGTTTGCAGCACATAGCCGTGGTCGCAGGAGCTCAAAGCTTCGGCCACGCGCTGCTCGACCAGCAAAATCGCCACGTCGGAGTTGGCGTGAATCTCCTCGATGCGCTCGAAAATCATGTCGGTGATTTTGGGCGCCAGCCCCATGGACGGCTCATCGAGCATGATGAGTTTGGGCGAGGACATCATGCCGCGCGCAATCGCCACCATTTGCTGCTCGCCACCAGACAGCGTTCCTGCAAATTGATTCTTTCTGGAAGAAAGAATGGGAAACAAGCTGTACATCTGGTCCAGGTTTTTCTCCCAGTTGGCTTGCCCCTTTTCGGTCTGCGCACCCATCTCTAGGTTTTCAAAGACGGTGAGTTCCTTGAACACCTGCCTGCCTTCAGGCACATGGGCAATGCCCAAATGCGGACGGCGTGCAGCGGGAATGCTGGCCAGGTCTTGCCCCATCCACATGATCTTGCCACTGACGGGGGTGACCGTGCCGGAGATGGTTTTGAACAAGGTGGTCTTGCCCGCGCCATTGGGGCCCACGATGGCAACGAACTGACCCTCACCCACGCGCACCGACACATCGGAGAGGGCCTTGAGTCCACCGTACGAGGCGCTCAGGTGTTCAATGCTTAGCATGTTCCATCCATTTTTTACCCAAATAGGCTTCGATCACCGCAGGGTCTTTGGTGACCTCCAAAGGCTTGCCCACGGCCAAGACCTGGCCATGGTCGAGCACCACAAAGCGGTCGGCCAGGCGCACCATGGCCTGCATGGTGTGCTCGATGATGACAATGGTCTGGCCTTCGTTGGCCAGGCGGCGAATCACGGCCAGCATGGTCTCGACCTCTTCGGCGCCCAGTCCGGCCAGGGTCTCGTCCATCAAAATCAGCTTGGGTTTGCCTGCCAACACGCGGGCCAATTCCATCAGGCGCAACTCCAGCGAGTTCAAACTGCCGGCCAGCACCTTTTCATGCTCCAGCATGCCCACCCTGGCCAGGGCTTCACGCGCCTGCACATGCGCCAGCTCGTCGTTGTCGGGTTGGGAGACAAAAGCGCCGACCACCACGTTTTGCAAGACCGACAGGCGGGGGAAGGGCCTGACCACCTGGAAGGTGCGTCCCACGCCTTGCCGGCACACCTGGTTGGGCTTGAGACCGACCAACTCTTTGCCCATGAACTGCACGGAACCCTCGTTGGCCAAAATAAAGCCATTGAGCAGGTTGAACAAAGTCGTCTTGCCCGCCCCATTGGGGCCGATGATGCCCAGGACCTCGCCGCTGTAGACCTCAAAAGAGACGTCAGAGACGGCTTTGAGCCCCCCGAAAGAGCGGGACAAGTGGCTCACCTTCAGGGCCACCTCCTGGCTGACGGCAGGGCGGGCCTGGCTTTCGTCCACCGGAGGCACATTCACGGTGCGGCGGGAGTCGTCGGCGACCGTGCTCACGCTCCGGCGCTTTTTGATGGCGTCCCGGATGCGGGGGAAGATGCCCTCGGGCGCATACAAGATCATGGCAATGATGGCCAAACCGAAAATCACGCCATGGATGCCGTGAATGTGGTTGCCCAGCTCGGCGTGCAGTATTTCCGACAAGGGAATCAATATCAAGGCGCCCAGCACCGGGCCCCACAAGGTGGCCACCCCGCCAAACAAAGCCATGATCATGGCTTGCGCTGACGCCAGCATGCCAAACACCGAGGGCGGCGTGACCACAATCAGCACCACCGCGTAATAACCACCGGCGGCCGCAGCAATCGCACCAGAGACCATGATGGCTTTGAGCTTCCACCTCGCCGCATCAATGCCAGCAGCCTCGGCCGCAGCCTCGTTTTGCTTGATGGCGGTCAAAGAAAGCCCGAAACGCGAGCCGTGGATGCGGCTGGCCACATAAATGGCAATGGCCAAAAACAAAATCCCCACCACAATGTAAGCGTACTGACTTGCAAACTGCATGTACAGGGGGCCATCCTCGCGCTTCATGGGAATGGTGACTTCTTGGTAGCCCAGCCACTCAAATATATACAGGAGCGTGAGCGGGTAGGCCAGCATGGCCAGAGAAAAGTACACCCCGCGCAGCCGGAAAGTCGGGTAACCCACCAACACCCCGGCCACCACGCCGGCCAAGGTGCCCAAGGGAATGCCCAGCCAAGGTGACAAATTCAAATGGATCATGGCCAGCGCCACCGTGTAGGCGCCTATACCGAAAAACGCCGCATGTCCGAAGGACACCAGCCCGGAATAACCGGAAAAAACATTCCAGGCAATTCCCATCATGGCCCAAATGGGCACGATGGTCAGGATCAGCTGGTAGTACTTGTCATCGATCAAATAGGCCAGCAGCAGGTAAACCAGCCCCAGCAGAAGAATGGTTTTGACCTGACTGGTCGGTTGGTCGCTCTTCACTTAGACTCTTTCGACGTTTTTGCCAAACAAGCCCTGCGGGCGGAACAAAATGATCAACAGGAAAACCACGAAGATCATTGCGTTTTGCAACTGCAAGGGCAAAAAGAGGGTGGACATTTGCTGAATCAGGCCGATGGTCAGACCACCCCAGAAAGCACCAATCATGCTGCCCAAGCCACCGAGCACCACACCCGCGTACATGATCACCACAAAGTCAAGACCAATATAAGGCTGGAAAGGGTAATAACTGGCGATCAGGCCACCCGCCACGGCTGTGACGGCAGCACCCAAGCCAAATGAAATGCGGTGCGCCCTTTCCACGTCAATACCCATGTAAGTAGCCGCCGCCGCATTGTCTGCAGCCGCGCGCAATGACTTGCCCAGGCGGGTGCGTTGCACAAACAGGTAAACCGCAATCGCCACCAGGATGGATACCAACAAAGCCAGCACCCTGGCTTTGTTGAAGAACAGCATGAAATCGTTGCCTATGGCCAATTCCCAGGCCGTGGCACTGAAAGGTGTTCTGACGGTCCGCGAGACATTGCCAAACAGTATCAAAGCACCATTGGCGACGACCAGAGAAATACCCAGCGTCAATATCAGTTGGGGGTAATGCCCTTCGCCTTCGGTGCCCACGACCCGGATACCCGTGCTTTTGACAAGCAAGGTCTTGTGTATAAGCATTCCCAGACCAAACATCACCACGCCGGACACCAGTGAACCCACCAACGGGCCGAGCGCGCCACTCAACCCCAGCGTGGTACAAAAGAAAAACGTCACGTACATGCCCAGCATCAGGAACTCACCCTGGGCAAAATTGATGACCCGCATCAATCCAAAGATCAACCCGAGGCCAACGCACATGAGTCCGTAAACGGACCCAATCAGCAAGCCGGCAATCGCCGCCTGCAAG
Source organism: Comamonadaceae bacterium (assembly GCA_947460165.1). Taxonomy (GTDB): domain Bacteria; phylum Pseudomonadota; class Gammaproteobacteria; order Burkholderiales; family Burkholderiaceae_C; genus Polaromonas. Next base: position 6,757 of record CANHKH010000045.1, on the reverse strand, counting down.
ATGCTTTCGATAAGGACCAGAGAGATCATTGCGTGATTAGTATTTAGGGAATGTCTGCTTGACCCCTGGACAATCCTGAGTGCTGCCTAGCGGAGAACCAGATCGTCTGTGCCGTACAACGGGCAGACTCCGGATTGAATCTGCCTGCGGAACACTACGTCCTCTTAGCATTCTTGCATAAGTAAAAGCCAAGATAACAAGGGTTGATACTGAGTTGTCAATCAAAGACAGTGGCTTTTTTCACAGGCGATGTGCTGTGATTTCTCCACATTCTCACCAGGGTTTTCTAGCCCGGACATGCCACATGGAAAGTGTTTATATGGATTTGCGCAAGAACAAGCGGCAGACGCGGGACCCACTCAGGCTGGGACGGGCTCAGGGATAATCCCAGGCCATGGCAAGCAAGAAAATGCGCGTGGTTGTCGGCTTGAGCGGCGGGGTGGACTCGGCCGTGACCGCCCACCTGCTCAAACAGCAAGGCCACGAGGTGGTCGGCATCTTCATGAAGAACTGGGAAGACGACGACGACAGCGACTACTGCTCGTCCAACATCGACTTTGTGGACGCCGCCGCCGTGGCCGATGTGCTGGGTATTGAGATCGAGCACATCAACTTTGCCGCCGACTACAAAGACCGCGTGTTTGCCGAGTTTTTGCGCGAGTACCAGGCCGGCCGCACACCCAACCCCGACATCTTGTGCAACGCCGAGATCAAGTTCAAGGCCTTTTTGGACCACGCCTTGCGCCTGGGCGCCGAGAAAATCGCCACCGGTCACTATGCGCGGGTGAGGCAGGCGCCCACGGGCCTGTGGGAGCTGCTCAAGGGGCTGGACGCGGGCAAGGACCAAAGCTACTTTTTGCACCGGCTCAACCAGGCGCAGCTGTCCAACACCTTGTTCCCTGTGGGCGAGCTGCACAAAACCGAGGTGCGACGCATCGCCGACGAGATCGGCCTGCCCAACGCCAAAAAGAAAGACTCCACTGGCATTTGCTTCATTGGCGAGCGGCCTTTCAGGGACTTTCTCAACCGCTACATTGCCAAGGCGCCGGGGCCGATCAAGAGCGACACGGGCCGCGTCATCGGCGAGCATGTGGGCCTGAGCTTCTACACCCTGGGCCAGCGCCAGGGCTTGGGGGTGGGCGGCGTGAAGGCCAAGGGCGCGCAGCTCAAGGCCCTGCAGGCCCAAGGCATGCGCGGCGCAGGTGAGCACGCGCCCTGGTTTGTGGCGCGCAAGGACCTGGCGCACAACACGCTTTGGGTGGTGCAAGGCCACGACCACCCCTGGCTGCTCTCACACCGCCTGCAGGCGCATGACTGCAGTTGGGTGGCCGGGCAGGCGCCGCCCCTGGGCAGTCTGGCCGCCAAGACCCGCTACCGCCAGGCCGACGCGGCTTGCGAGCTGTTGGCCAGCACGGACAGCAGTTGCGCAATGCACTTCAGCCAGGCCCAGTGGGCCGTCACGCCCGGTCAATCGGCCGTGCTCTACGACGGTGAGGTCTGCCTGGGTGGCGGCGTGATCCACGCCTGCGACGCACTGACACCCGAGGCCTTCACGCCAGCCTCACACGCATGAGTACCGACGAAGATCTCTACCCCTGCGTGGGCGTGTGCATGGTCGACGAGGCCAGCGGTACGTGCATGGGCTGCGGCAAGCCGATCTGTGAGCCGGCCCTGCCCGCCCCTGTGCCGGTTGAGCGTCCAGCCCCTCGCCAGGATTGAGCCGTGGGGGATGCCAGCGCCACCTTGCTGTTTGTGGCTGCCGCCTTGATGCTGGCCCTCACCCCAGGTCCGGGTATTTTTTACGTGGCGGCCCGCACACTGGCTGGCGGCCGGGCCGAGGGCGTGGCCTCCAGTCTGGGCACGGGCCTGGGTGGGCTCTTGCATGTGCTGGCCGGGGCGATGGGCATATCGGCCCTGGTGATGGCCAGTGCCGAGCTCTTTACCCTCCTCAAATGGGTGGGTGCGTGCTACCTGGTGTGGCTGGGCCTGCGCACCTGGCGCAGCGGCCGGGCCGGCGGCACCATGGCCAGCGAGACCTCACCGGCCTTGGGCAGTCGGCGCGCCTTTCAAGAGGGCGTGTGGGTGGAAGCGCTCAACCCCAAGACGGCGGCTTTTTTTCTGGCCTTCATTCCACAGTTCATAGACCCCAGCGCTGGCTCGGTGAGCCTGCAGTTCATGGCGCTGGGCCTGGTGTCGGTGGCGCTGAACACGGGCGTTGACGTGCTGGTGGCCTTGGGCGCTGAGCGCATACGCCAAGGTGCCGCCACGCACCCTCAGCGCATAGAACGTCTGCGCCAGGCCTCAGGCGCAGCGCTGGTGGCTTTGGGGCTGGGCCTGCTGTTGGCCAAGCGACCTGTGGCTTGAGGCTGGTTCAGCTCAACACCTGACGGTGAGCGCGGCCTGGCAAACCTCGGTGAGTTGGCGTTTGGACAAGCCCCCCATTTCCCGGGCGAGCTTGAGGTTCATCGCTCGATAGTCCTCAGACTTTCTGGCCTGCTCCACCTCGGCCGAGATGGGGGCGGTGCAGGTGTGTGGCGGGCTGCGCAACTTGGCAAACTCGGCGGTGCGCGCGGGCTCGTTGCGGCTGCAGTGCCAAACCAAATAATCTTGAAAGGCAATGCTCTGGGCGCTGGAAAAGCCCTCAGCCCCAGCGCTGGTGGCGCACAAGAGGCTGAGTCCGCATAGAAAAGGGATGACCGTGCGTGTGAACATGGCAGCCAGATTGTCGCTGTTCGAGCTTCATGCTTTTGATTTTTCATGCTGGCCAATCGGGATTTGAGGGCCAGGACAGCTTGAGGGAAAGAGGTGGCGCGGATGCGCCCACCCAAGAGGGTGAAGGGAGCAAGACAAGTCCCCCGAATTTCACCCTCATCCCCTGAGGCAGGACCAGGATGGGCGCCTCGCACAGCGCCATCGTGGCCCCACCCTTGCTCCTCTTGCCAACCCTCAAGCCACAGGGGACGAGGGAGCCAGGGTGGGCTTTAGGACTTGCCTGACATGGACGGCTGCAAGCGCCTGAGGTCTTCGTCGCTGATGAGTTCGAACACGCGCACCACGCGCCGCACGCCCGAGATGGAGCGGGCGGCTTCAGTGGCCCGTTCAGCCTCGGGCTGGGTGACACGGCCCATGAGGTAGACCACGCCGCGCTCGGTGGTCACCTTCACCGCGTTGACCTGCACGTTCGCGTCAATGAAGGCGGCTTTGACGCGGCCCGTCATGAGGACATCGTTGGAGCGGTCCCACAGCGAGGGCGTGTTTTGCACCGCCAATTCATTGACCACGGACTTGACGTTGTCCACCTTGGCCACCAAACGCTCTACCGCCTGCTTGTCTTGGGCGTTGGCCACGTCACCGGTGAGCAGGGCCTGGCGGTTGTAGCTGGTCACGTCCACCCGCACGCGGGTGCCGATCTGCTCGCGAATGGCGGATTTGGCGCGCAACTCAATGCTCTCGTCTTCGAGCTGTATGCCGGCGCTGCGGCGGTCGCTGGCCACCAGCACGGTGCCGGCAGCGCCGCCTATGAGCAGCGGGGCGCAGCCGGACAGCGCGCCGCCTAGCAAGGCCACGGCTGCCGTGGCAAGGGTCAAACGTTTGAAAGAAGCAGTCATTCGGGGGTCTCCTGGTCACCAAGTAATTGGGCGTCAACGCCATCGCAGATGCAGTGCAGGGCCAGCAGGTGAACCTCCTGGATGCGCGCTGTGCGCTCGTGTGGCACGCAAATGTGCACATCGGTCTCGCGCAAAGCCAAGCCTATTTTGCCGCCACCCTTGCCGGTCAAAGCCACCACGGTCATCTCGCGCTCGTGGGCGGCTTCAATGGCAGCCAGCACATTGGCTGAATTGCCGCTGGTGCTCAGGGCCAGCAACACGTCACCGGCGCCGCCCAGGGCGCGCACCTGCTTGGAGAAGATGACCGTGAAGTCGTAGTCGTTGGCAATGGCCGTGAGGATGGAGCTGTCGGTGGTCAGTGCCAGCGCCGCCAGCTCGGGCCGCTCGCGCTCGTAGCGGCCCACAAACTCGGCGGCAAAGTGCTGGGCGTCGGCGGCCGAGCCGCCGTTGCCGCAGGCCAGCACCTTGCCGCCGCTGGTGACACTGGCCAAGATGGCTTGCACCGCGTCGGCAATGGGCTTGGACAGCAGCTGCGCGGCCTGGTACTTGAGGTCGGCACTGTCGACGAAGTGTTGCTGTATGCGTTGTTCCAACATGGGGCGCAATGATAGCGGCTGGCCCAGGCAGCCCCGCGCTCAAGAGGCATCAAAAGCCGCACGCAGCCAAGTGATGTCCGGCCCCAGGTGCAAATCGCCGTCAATCAGCAGCACATCAAAGCGGCAAGGCGGCTCTTTGGCAAGGCGCAGCAGGTAGTGGCGCGCAGCCAGCACAATGCGGCGCTGCTTGGCCACACCGACGCTGGCGGCCGCACCGCCAAAGCCGCGTTGGCTGCGCTGGCGCACCTCCACAAAAACCAGGGTGCCGTCGGCCTCGCGCATGATGAGGTCGATCTCACCGCCACCCCGGCCCGGCGTCTTGAAGTTGGACGCCACCCAGCGCAGGCCCTGGCGCTCCAGGTGCTGGCGGGCGCAGCGCTCGGCCTCGTCGCCCCGGCGCTTGGTGGTAACCTGCTCGGTCGCTGCAACACCTGCAGCCGCCGGCTTGCTTTGCTTTCTGGAAAACCACATTGAACGCCTCTTTCGCCCTGGCCCAGGATGCGGCCCGCGCCGCTGCCGGTCTACAGCACCATCCCACAGGCGCACTGTACGTGGTGGCCACCCCCATAGGCAACCTGGCCGACATCAGCTTGCGCGCCCTTTATGTGCTGGGCTTGGTGGACGCGATTGCCTGCGAGGACACGCGCCACACCCAGGGCATGCTCAAGCTCTACGGCTTGAACAAGCCGCTGCTGCCGGTGCACGAGCACAACGAGGCCGAGGCGGCGGTGCAGCTGGTGCAGCGCCTGCAGGCGGGCGAGCGCCTGGCTTATGTGAGCGATGCCGGCACGCCGGCGGTGAGCGACCCAGGCGCGCGCCTGGTGGCCGCGGCCCAGGCGGCGGGCCTCAAAGTGGTGCCACTGCCTGGCGCCAGCAGCGTGACCGCCGCGCTCAGCGTGGCCGGCTTGTCTGGGGACAGCGCCTTTGTGTTTGCAGGTTTTTTGCCCTCAAAAGCCGGCGAGCGCGGCCAGGCGGTGCAGCAACTGGCCAGCGAGCCACGCGCCGTCGTGCTGCTGGAAGCGCCGCACCGCATCGAGGCGCTGGCCCAGGCGCTGGCCGTGTTGGGCGACAGGCGCGTGACCGTGGGCCGCGAGTTGACCAAGCAGTTTGAAGACATTGCCACCTTGCCCGCCGCCGAGCTGGCCCGCTGGCTGGCGGCCGATGCCCACCGCACGCGCGGTGAATTTGCGCTGGTGCTGCACCCGCGCCCCGAGCAAGCGCCCGACCAGCTGGCCGAGGCCGAGCGCGTGCTGGCCTTGCTGCTGGCCGAGCTGCCCGTGAAAACCGCGGTGAGGCTGGCCGCCGAGATCACGGGCGCGCCGCGCAATGCCGTGTACGAGCGCGCGCTGGCCCTGAAAAACCAGCCAGGCGCGGGCGCATGAACCCCAACGCCAGCCAACTCTGGCGCGCCCCGCAGTGGGCTTTGGCTTTGCTGCTGGCTTTGCTCAGCATGATCGCGCCCTTTGCGGTGGACACCTACTTGCCTGCTTTTGCAGGCATGGCCAAGTCACTGGGCGCCACGCCCGTGCAAATGCAGCAAACGCTGTCGGCTTACCTCTTTGGCTTTGCGCTGATGAACCTGTTTCACGGCGCGCTGGCCGACAGCTTTGGCCGCCGGCCCGTGGTGCTGGGCGGCATTGCGCTGTTCACGCTGAGCTCGGTGGGCTGCGCCTTGTCGGACAACATAGGCGCGCTGGTGTTCTTCAGGGCGCTGCAAGGCATGTCCACGGGCGCGGGCGTGGTGGTCTCGCGCGCCATCATCCGGGACATGTTTGAGCCCCGCGAAGCCCAAAAAGTCATGAGCCAGGTGACCATTTACTTTGGCATTGCGCCGGCGGTGGCGCCCCTCATTGGCGGCTGGCTGTATGTGCACGCGGGCTGGCACAGCGTGTTTTGGCTGCTGGCTGGCCTGGGCACGGCGCTGTGGGTGGCGGTGCACAAGCTCTTGCCCGAGACGCTGCATGAGTCGCAGCGCCAGTCGTTTTCGCCCGGCCACCTCATGCGCGGCTACGGCCAGCTGCTGAGCAGCCCGCGCTTTGTGCTGCTGGCGCTGGCCAGTGGCGTGCCCTTCAACGGCATGTTTTTGTATGTGTTGTCGGCGCCGGCGTTTTTGGGCGATCTGCTGCAGCTCGAACCCCAGCAGTTTTTTTGGTTTTTCATGCTCAACATAGGCGGCATCATGGCCGGCGCCTGGGTCAGCGGCCGTCAAGCGGGCCGCTGGGCGCCCAAGCAGCAAATTCGCCACGGCTTTGTCATCATGCTGGCCAGCGGCGTGCTCAATTTGGTGGCCAATTTGCTGTTCCCGGCGCATGTGAGCTGGGCCTTGCTGCCGCTGGCGGTGTACTCCATTGGCTGGGCGCTGGTGGTGCCCGTGGTCACGCTCTTGATGCTGGACCTCTACCCCGAACGCCGGGGCATGGCCTCGTCCTTGCAGTCTTGCATAGGCGCGGTGGCCAACGGCCTGGTGGCCGGCGTGCTGGCCCCCTTTGTGATGCACTCCACCGTGGGCCTGGCCGTGGCTTCTTTGGGCTTGTTGGGGGTGGGCCTGGTGGC
>CANHKH010000044.1 GCA_947460165.1 Comamonadaceae bacterium | reverse complement strand
GTTGCGCACGGTCACGGCCTGGCCCACCATGCGGCTGGCCGGCAGGTGCGGCTGCAGCACGCTGGCCGCGACAGCGCCCACCAGGCCAAGTTGGTCCATGGCGTCAGACAGATTGCCAGTGAGGTCTTCGAGCGCTGCAAAGCGCGCCAACACTTCGGCCGGCAAGCGTGGCGCCAAGTTGGCGCGAATGGCATCGACGGGGACACGGCCGGTGGGGGGGTTCATGGTCGGGCCAGTCTATCAAGCCATCAAGCCGCCATCGACCATGTGGACCGTGCCAGTGACATAAGCGGCCTTGACCTGCGCCGAGTCGGTGGCGTCGGCCACGCGAGCTATGGAATTCATAGACAGCAGCAAAGCTGCCAGCAAAAAAATTCTTTTTTTCATTGTCTATCTCCAGTAAGTAGATGCGTGAACGAGGTGATTTTCAATTCGAGCACCCGGTTTGAATCCATCTGAAGCAACTATCAGCTATGCTGAATCTGCATGGACACCAAGCAACTTCAGTATTTCGTGACGGTCGTGGAGTCTGGGGGCTTCAGCGCCGCCGGTGGGGCCTTGAACCTGGCCCAATCGAGCCTGAGCCGGCACATCGCCCAGCTTGAAAAGGAGCTGGGCCAGCGCTTGCTCCACCGCACAGGTCGGGGCGCCACGCCGACCCAAGCTGGCAAGCAATTGCTGGTGCACGCGCGCACCATGCTCGATGTGGCCAAGCAGGTGCGGGCCGAGATGGACCAATTGCAAGAAAGCCCCTCAGGGCGGCTGGTGCTGGGCCTGCCGCCCCGGGTGGCCGTGACCCACAGTGCCGACTTGATCCGCGCCTTTCGACGGCGTTTTCCCAGGGCGGTGATTTCGGTCAGCGAGGCGCTGAGCATTCACCTGCGCGAGTGGCTGATGGCCGGCCGGGTGGACGTGGCCTTGCTGTTTGACCCGCCGCCCTCCTCTCAGCTGAGCTACATCACTTTGTCGCAAGAATCTTTGCGCTTGGTGATGCCGGCCAACAGCGCCACCAGCAGCGCCCGCCTGCCCGCCAAAGTGAGCCTGCCGGACTTGGCCCGCTACCCCATGATTTTGCCCAGCCCGCCCAATGCGATCCGCAGCCTGGTGGACGCGGCACTGCTCAGCCGGGAGATTCAATTGCGCGTGGTGGCCGAAGTCAGCGCCGTGCAAACCGTGTTGACCTTGGTCAGCCAGGGCGTGGGTTGCACGCTCTTGCCCGAAAGTGCTTTGGAGCCTGCCCACTTGTACAAAGACCTGGTGCATGTGCCCGTGGGGCCACCCTCCATACGCAACAAGCTGGTGCTGGCCGTGCCCAAAGCCGGCCCCAACACGCCCTTGGTGCTGGGCGTGCTGGCGCTGATCCAGGGCATGAACTTTCAAAGCCAAGCCCAGTACGTGCAGACGGACTGAACACCAAGCCAGGCCAGGACGGCCTTGGGTGGCACATGGCTTGCATGGTGCTCCGCCATGCCAGACGATTTGCCCTTCCTCGCCAGCCCCACCGCCGTGTCGGGCAGCGCCTGGCGCGACCCCTTGGCTTTGCTCTTGGCCTCCACCGGCGAGGGCGTGTTTGGCATAGACATGGCGGGCTTGTGCGTGTTCATCAACCCGGCAGGCGCGCGCATGATGGGCTACGAGCCCGAGCTGGTGCTGGGGCGCAACATGCACGAGCTGACCCACCACGCCCACAGCGACGGCACGCCCTACCCCGAGGCCGAGTGCCCCATCTTCAACGCCTTTCGCCAGGGCCTGCCCTGCCGCATTGACACCGAGGTGTTTTGGCGGCGCGATGGCAGCTCCTTTGCCGTGGAGTACTCCAGCCACCCCATCGTGGACGATGGCGTGGTGCGCGGCGCGGTGGTGACCTTTGTGGACATCACCGAGCGCCGGCGGGCAGCCCAGGCCTTGGAGTTGGCCAAAAACGAGCTGGAAGCACGCGTGGCCGAGCGCACCGAGGCGCTGGCCAGCGCGCTCAAGCAGGTGCGCGAGCTGGCGGCTTGGTCAGAGGCGGTGCGCGAAGAAGAGCGCACCCGCATTGCCCGCGAGGTGCACGACGAGCTGGGCAGCTTGCTGGTGGCGCTCAAGATGGACGTGAACTGGATGGACAAGCGCCTGTCCGAGCAAGCGCAGCGCAGCGCCGAGGCGGCCGGCGACATGCGACTGCGCATGCGCGGCAAGTGCCAAAACATGAGCCGGCTGATTGAAAACGCCGTGGTCAACGTGGGCCGCATCATCACCGACCTGCGCCCCAGCATCTTGGACCACCAGGGCCTGTGGGCCGCGCTGGAATGGCAGGCGCAAGAATTTGTGCAAGCCGCTGAGCTGCAGCTGGACTGGGCCATGGACCTGGACGGCTCGAGCGAGCCACCCGAGCCGCTGGCCATGGCGGTGTTCCGGATCTTTCAAGAAATGCTCAGCAACGTGGGCCGCCATGCCCAGGCCAGCCAGCTGCGGGTGGGCATTGCCGTGCGGGACTGCGCCTTGACGCTGACGGTGCAAGACGACGGCGTGGGCGCAGACCCTCTGGCCCTGGCGGCGGCCACGGCCTATGGCGTGCAAGGCATGCGCGAGCGTGCGCACCATTTTGGGGGCCAGCTGCGCATTGAGGGCGCACCACATCAGGGCACGACGGCGACGCTGAGCATGGCTTGGGGCGTGGCCAGTGCTTGAACGCGCCTCCCCCAGCCGACCCGTGAAGGGCCCGCGCGTGCTCATTGGCGACGACCACCGCATCGTGCGCGAAGGCATCAAGCAAATTTTGGCCGAGGCGCCCCAGCTGCAGGTGGTGGCCGAGGCGGCCACCGGCCCAGAGGTGCTGGCACAAGTGGCGCTGCTGCAAGCGGGCGCCGGGCTGGACCTGGTGCTGCTGGACATTGCCCTGCCCGGCATGGACGGGCTGGACGTGCTGGAGCAGCTGCAGCGCGACTGGCCGCGCCTGCCCGTGCTCATGCTCAGCACCTACCCAGAAAAGCAGTACGGCGTGCGCTGCATTCGCTTGGGCGCCAGCGGCTACCTCAACAAAAGCGCCGACCCCGACGACATGCTGACCGCCGTGCACAAGGTGGCCGCCGGGGGCCTGTACCTCACGCCTGCAGTGGCCGAGGCGCTGGCCCAGTCTGTGGGCCGCAGCGGCAGCAAAACCGGGGCCCAGGCCTTGTCGCACCGCGAGCACCAGGTCTACCGCCTGCTCACCCAAGGCCACAGCGTGAGCGACATTGGTGCACAGCTGGGCCTGGCCGCCAACACGGTGAGCACCTACCGCGCGCGCATTCTTGAGAAAACGGGCACCAAGAACGACGTGGAGCTCGCGCTTTACGCCCAGCGCCACCCCAGCGCCTGAAAAAACGGCCCGCCTTGTAGGGCCAGCCCTACACGCTGTGGTGCTGGCTGCGGCGAAATGCAGTCCACAGGTCTTTGAGCACCTCCACTGGCCCCATCTGGCCCGCAGCTTGCATTGGACTAGGCATCCACTTTCCAGGAGGCCTTTCATGTCTGAGTTTTTCGACCCCTACAACGCCGACCGTCCCCTGATGTTGAAGTGCAGCTGCGGCCGCGACCACTCGCCCGCAGACCACCACGCCGAGGTGGCCGCCGACCAAGCCGCAGCCACCTTGCGCCAGCGCAGCGAGTCCAGCGAGTTCGAGGCCTACAGCCGCGAATTCATTGAAGCGACCTTGGTCAAAGCCTTGTTCCCGCAAGACGCGCAGCGCAGGCGCTTTTTGCGCGCGGTGGGCAAGGGCACGGCCATGGCGGCCATTGCCAGCGTGCTGCCGGTGGCCAGCTTGCAGGCCATGGCGCAAGACAAAGGCCCTCTGGAAAAAACCAAACTCAAGATTGGCTTCATCCCCATCACCTGCGCCACGCCGCTCATCATGGCGCACCCGCTGGGCTTTTACAGCAAGCAGGGGCTGGACGTGGAGGTCATCAAAACCGCAGGCTGGGCGCTGATCCGCGACAAGATGATCAACAAAGAGTACGACGCCACGCACTTTTTGTCGCCCATGCCGCTGGCCATGTCCATGGGCGTGGGTTCGGCCCCGGTGGCCATGAATGTGGCGACCATTCAAAACACCAACGGCCAAGCCATCACGCTGCACGTCAAGCACAAAGACAAGCGCGACCCCAAGAGCTGGAAGGGTTTCAAGTTCGCCGTGCCCTTTGAGTTTTCCATGCACAACTTTTTGTTGCGCTACTACGTGGCCGAAGCCGGCTTGAACCCGGACACCGACATTCAAATTCGGGTGGTGCCGCCGCCCGAGATGGTGGCCAATTTGCGCGCCGGCAACATCGACGGCTTTTTGGGCCCAGACCCCTTCAACCAGCGCGCGGTGTTCGAAGAAGTGGGTTTCTTGCACCTGCTCACCAAAGACCTGTGGAGCGGCCACCCCTGCTGCGCCTTTGGCACCAGCACGGAGTTCATCCGCCAAAACCCCAACACCTTTGCCGCGCTGTTCCGCTCTGTGCTCACAGCTGCCGCCATGGCCCGCCAGCCCAAAAACCGCGAACTGATTGCCAAGGTGATTGCACCGCAGGCCTACCTGAACCAGCCCGAGACCGTGATTGCCCAGGTGCTCACCGGCAAGTTTGCCGACGGCCTGGGCAAGATCCAAACCGTGCCCGACCGCGCCGACTTCGACCCCATGCCCTGGCAAAGCATGGCGGTGTGGATGCTCACGCAAATGCAGCGCTGGGGTTACGTCAAGGGCGAGGTGGACTACAAACAAATCGCTGAAAAAGTGTTTTTGCTCACCGACGCACGCAGGCTGATGAAAGAGCTGGACATGCCCGTGCCCGCAGGCCCCGGCTACATCAAGCACACCATCATGGGAAAGGTGTTCGATCCGGCCAAGCCCAAGGAATACCTGGACAGTTTTGCCATCCGCAAGGCTTGAAGACGCATGAAAACCACCTCACTGAACCTGCGCGCGGCGCTGGTCTCGCTGCTGCTGCTCGCTGTGTTTTTAGGCGTGTGGCAGATCGCCTCGCAATCCCCTGCGGGCGCGGGCACCACGGCGGCCGCCACCTTGTCGGCCGACGAGTTGGAGTACGCCAAGATGATGGGCAAAGACCCGGGCGCGGCCAAGGCCACTGGCTTTCCAGGGCCTGCCGATGTGGCCCGCACCAGTTGGAAGCACCTGTCAGACCCGTTTTACGACAAAGGCCCCAATGACAAAGGCATAGGCATTCAGCTGGCCCATTCGCTGGGTCGGGTGGCGCTGGGCTTTTTGCTGGCCATGCTGGTGGCCATTCCGCTGGGCTTTTTGATTGGCATGTCGCCCTTGATGCAAAAGGCGTTCAACCCCTTTATTCAGGTGCTCAAGCCCATCAGCCCGCTGGCCTGGATGCCGCTGGCGCTCTACACGCTCAAAGACAGCGGCGTGAGTGGTATTTTTGTGATCTTCATCTGCTCGGTCTGGCCCATGATGATCAACACCGCCTTTGGCGTGGCCTCGGTCAAGCGCGACTGGTTGAACGTGGCGCTCACGCTGGAGGTCTCGCCCTTGCGCAAGGCGCTGCAGGTGATCTTGCCAGCCGCCGCGCCCACCATCTTGACGGGCATGCGCATCAGCATGGGCATTGCCTGGCTGGTGATTGTGGCCGCCGAAATGCTGGTGGGCGGGACCGGCATTGGCTACTTTGTGTGGAACGAGTGGAACAACCTGTCGCTGACCAATGTGATTTTTGCGGTGCTGGTCATAGGCGTGGTGGGCATGCTGCTGGACCTGGGCTTTGCCCAAGCGCAAAAGGCGGTGACCTATGTGGAGTGAGTCCCGCACCGGCGAGCCCTTGAGCCTCGACCTGCATCCCCCGAAAGCGAAAGAGCCCCCCATGAATGGTTTTCTCAAGGTCGAGCAACTGGCCAAGGCCTTTCAGGCCGACAAGCCGGTGTTTGCCGACGTGTCCTTTGGCATCACCAAGGGCGAGTTTGTCTGCATCATTGGCCACAGCGGCTGCGGCAAAACCACCATCCTCAACGTGCTGGCCGGGCTGGACACGGCCAGCCATGGCCACGCCTTCATGGACGGCCGCGAAATTGCCGGCCCCAGCTTGGAGCGCGGCGTGGTGTTCCAGGGCCATGCGCTCATGCCTTGGCTGAGCGTGCGGCAAAACATTGAGTTTGCGGTCAAGTCGCGCTGGCCAGACATGCGCCGCGCCGAGCTGGACCAGCATGTGGAGAAGTTTGTGACGCTGGTGGGCCTGAGTGCGGCCATCCACAAGAAACCCAGCCAGCTCTCAGGCGGCATGAAGCAGCGCGTGGGCATTGCCCGGGCCTTTGCCATTCAGCCCAAGATGCTGCTGCTCGACGAGCCCTTTGGTGCGCTCGATGCGCTGACACGCGGCACCATCCAAGACGAGCTCATGACCATCGTGCGGCAAACGCAGCAAACCGTGTTCATGATCACCCACGACGTGGACGAGGCCATTTTGCTGGCCGACCGCATTTTGCTCATGAGCAACGGCGCCGAGGTGAACGGCCACTACAAGCCGGGCGGCTTGGCCGAGACGGTCAGCAACCCGCTGCCGCGCAGCCGCACCCGTGCGCAGCTGCACCACTTGGACGGCTACTACGAGCTGCGCAACCACATTGTGGATTTCCTGGTCTCCCGGGCCAAAGCCCATTGAGCCCTTTTCTTTTTTCATTCCCTTCCAGAGGCTATTTATGAACCGACTCGCCGTCACCGAAAAAATCATCAGCACCAAAGTCGCCAAGAGCATGAGCTGGGCGACCATTGCCAAAAAAGTGGGCCAATCCAAAGAATGGACCACCGCCTTGTGCCTGGGGCAAATGACCGCCACGCCCGAGCAAGCCAAGGTGCTGGGCAAGCTCTTTGGCCTGACGGTGGAAGAGCAAAAATGGCTGCAAATCGTGCCCTACAAAGGCTCGCTCCCCACGCCCGTGCCCACAGACCCGCTGATCTACCGCTGGTACGAGATCGTCAGCGTGTATGGCACCACCATCAAGGAGCTGATCCACGAGGAGTTTGGCGACGGCATCATGAGCGCGATTGACTTCAGCATGGACATACAGCGCCAAGCCGACCCCAAGGGCGACCGCGTCAACGTGGTGCTGTCGGGCAAGTTCTTGCCCTACAAGCAGTACTGAGGAACAGGCACGCAGCGCGGCTGCTCAGTGGGTTCAGCTTGCCAGCCGTTTGGCTGCGATGCAATCGGCTGAATATTCGAACACGATCTGGGTGTCGGGCTGAACCAGTTTGAGATTCTTGCCGGCGTAGTGCAGGCGAGACAGCATGTCCCGCATCAAATTCAGGCGCGCCAGTCGCTTGTTGTCGGTGCGCACCAGGTGCCAAGGCGCAGCGGTCGTGTGGGTGCGCAGGAGCATGGCATCTCGGGCGTCTGAATAGGCCTTCCAGCGCTGGACTGCGACGGCGTCAATCGGGCTGTTCTTCCACTGCTTGAGCGGATCGCGTGCGCGCTCGGCCAAGCGCTTGACCTGCTCCTTTTTGCTGATGTCGAGGTAGTACTTCAAGAGCTTGATGCCGGAGTTCACAAGCATCTCCTCGAACTTGGGCACCGATGTCATGAACTCCTCATGTTCGGCCTTGGTGCAAAAGCCCATGACGTGCTCCACACCGGCACGGTTGTACCAACTGCGGTTGAACAACACCAGCTCTTCGGCCACCGGGAGATAGGGCACGAAGCGCTGAAAGTACCAGCCACTGCGGTCGCGGTCCGAGGGTTTACCGAGTGCCACCACCCGGGTCTCGCGCGGGCTCAGGTGCTCGACGATGCGCTTGATGCTGCCATCTTTGCCGGCAGCGTCTCTGCCTTCCAGGATCACCAAAATGCGGTCTCCGCAGTTGATGAAGTGCCGCTGCAGCTTGACCAGCTCGACCTGCAGCAGCCGAAGCTGCGCTTTGTAGTCTTTTCGTGCCATGGAGGTCTGCAGCTTGGGGGCATCGCTTGAAGGGTCTGCCGGATCTTGGCTGCGCTTGGCGTTCTTCTCGCTCATGCCCGTGTGCGCATGCGGCGGTTCGGGTGGGGGTGGGTGTTCAACTTGCCGGTCCTTCATGGTGCAGCTTGCTTGGTTGATGAAGCTTGATGGACATTAAGGCCAACTGCACAGTCTGAACGTAGGCGCAATGCCCGCCTTGGTAGGACGCAAGTCCTGTCTGAAGAAGTTGTACGCTTGCACCCCGAAAGGAGTTCACATGGCCAACACCAAACTTTTCAAGATCGGCAACTCACAAGCCGTTCGCATTCCGGCCGAACTTGCTTACCGAACGTGGGACCTTGATCTGGTCATTGAGCGCCAGGGGGACGAGTTGCGCATCCGTCCGGCCCAGCGCCGCATGGGCGATGTGCTGGGCAAACTCGCCAATTTCTCACCCCACTTCATGGCGCAGGGGCGGGGTGAAAACACCGAGGGCGAGCGCGCGGCTTTGTGAAGTCGAAGAAAGCACCAGCCGCCTGAGATCGGGAGGAACGCCCAGGCTTCGGGCAAATGCGACTACAGATTGGCCTGGAAAACAAGGCAGCACATCTTGCTGAAGGTGGATGACCACGGGATGGGTCGGCACGCGTTGACGCATCATTCAAGCCCCGTCACTTCCCAACGATGGCCTTGATGTCCTTCATCAAGAGGAAAAGGTGAAACGGATCCGATGGGCTGGATTCAAACTCCCAATGGAGGTACCACTGCCTGGCAGGCTCGTCCTTGGCATGCACCAGCAGTGCACGAATCCCGGCAATGTCTGCCGCCTGTGCAGTGCGCAGCAACGCATCTTTGAGCAGTGCTTTGCCAAGTCCTGCGCCTTGGTGCTGAAGGTCCACGGCAAGCCTGGCCAAAATCATCACGGGCACGGGGTGTTGTGGCATGCCTTTGGTCACACGCCTTGCCGCATTGGATGGCTCCACACTGCCCACCGCCAAGCTGTAAAAGCCTGCGACTGCGCTGCCATGGCAGCTCACATAGGTTTGCGCGCTGTTGGATTTTTGGTTGACGAGTGCAAAGCGCTGCAAAAACTGGTTCAGCGCACTCTCGCCGCAGTCAAAGGACTGAACGGCGTCCGAGGCGGCCAGTTTGCGAACTGGCTCGTAAGGCTGCGAGCTCAACCAAGCAGCCCTGGCTCAGACAAAAGCTTCTTGAGCTTGGGCTTGGCGTTCACGGGCTGGTCCAGTGCCGCCTGAAACGCCAGCCACTTCTCCTCGCTCAGTTCAAACCGGGTGCGGTCAGCCAAGGTTTGATTTGCGGCCACGATGCCCGCGTCAAGCAGAAACTCGCTCACATTTTTGTGCGCCACGCGCGCCGCTTCCTGAAGTAATTGCTTCACAGGCGCGCTGGCGCGCACATCGATGCGTTCAGATTTGGAATGAATGACTGCGGTCATGGCAAGCCTTTTTTGGACAGTGCTCCATCATAGCGTCCGGACAATGTCCTGACATGCGTTTTTAAAGACTGTGTCCGTCATGCACTTTCAGCATCCCCAGCGCCGCGCCCAAGCGTTTTCAGGCCTAGGCACTGCGCCCGAGACATGGCCGCAGTCTTTTACGCAGTTCAGAACCATTGAAACCGCCCATGCCATAGCCAATCCATCACCAAGCCATCAGCCGCCAAGCCTGAACCGACAAACTAAGATAGTTGGGCCCGAGTCAGAGCCTTGGCCTTCAAACGTCAGCGAGCTGCCAGGCGCTGGCCCAATCGGGCGGGGCTCAGCAAGCGAGCCCGGCTTTGGTGCCGTCTCAGCTCTGTGCCAAACGAAGTCCATGACCCCATTCACACCATTTCTTACCTAAGGATTTTTGTGCAGCACTTCCAAGTTATCGTGTGCGGTGCCGGCCCCGTGGGCTTGGTGGCAGGGCTGCGCTTGGCCCGTGCGGGCATTGAAACCTTGGTCATCGACAAATCGCCTGGGGTCAACGAGGACTTTCGGGCCTCCACCTTTCACCCGCCCACGCTGGAAATGCTCGACGAGCTCGGGCTCACGCAAGAGCTGATGGCCAGCGGCCTGGAGGCGCCGACCTGGCAAATTCGGCGCCATGAGTCGCATGACAAGGCCTTGTTTGACTTGTCGGTGCTCAGTGGCGACACCCGCTACCCCTTTAGGCTGCAGTGCGAGCAGCGGGTGCTCACCCGCTTGGCCCACCACCAGGCGCAAAACACCGCGAATTTGCAGCTGCGCTATGGTGTGGAGTTGACTGGCTTGACGCAAGATGAGCGTGGCGTGAAGGTGACCGTTCAAACGGCATCAGGCCTCCAAACCCTACAAGCACGCTACCTGATCGCGGCCGATGGGGCCCGCTCGGTGTGCCGCAAGCTCACGGGCATGACCTTTTCAGGTGAGACCTACCCTGAAACCACCATCTTGGCCACCACGACCTACCGCTTTGAAGACCAGCTGCCCGAGCTGTCCCAGGTCAATTACGTGTGGTGTGAACAAGGCACTTTTTCGCTGCTGCGGCTGCCTGAGCTGTGGCGCTGCTCGCTGTACTGCGACCCGGACGAGTCCGTCGACCAGGCCCTGGAGCCGCAGGCGATTGAGCGCAAGCTGCAGCGCATCGTGCCACGCGGGCAGCCTTACGAGGTGCTGGAAATCCGCCCCTACCGCCTGCACCGCCGCTTGATTGACGACTACCGCGCGGGCTCTGTGCTGTTTGCCGGTGACGCCGCACACCTGACCAGCCCCTCGGGTGGCATGGGCATGAATGGCGGCGTCCACGACGCCTTCAACCTCACCGACAAGCTGATGGCGGTGCTCAAGCAAGGCGCCTCGGACGAGCTGCTCAATGTGTACACCCGGCAGCGGCGCCCGGTTGCGCAAGACGAGATCTTGGCGCAGTCCCACACCAACCGCATGCGCATGCAGCGGCGCGACCCGGTGTGGCGCGACGCTGAAATGAAGCGTCTGCAGGCCCTGATTGCCGACCCCGTCACGCACCGCGCGCATTTGCTCAAAAGCTCCATGATCTCGGGGCTGGCGCAAGCAGCCCTGGTGACTTGAAAGCGCTCCATGGCCACCTTGCCTGCCCCTGCCACCCTGTTGAGCTCACCCGCGCCGCATGACTGCGCCCGCATAGGCCGCATTGGAGTTGAGCCCATGCCCCCCACTTTGCGCCGCAGACGCTTGGCGCCTGCCCTCCTCCTGTCCGTGCTGCTGAGCGCTGTGACCGGCTTAGGCCCCCAGGCCTGGGCGCAGACCTTTCCCACGCGGCCGGTCAAGCTGGTGGTGCCCTTCCCGCCTGGCGGCTCCACCGACGTGATTGCGCGCATGCTCGCGCAGCGCCTGGGCGAGTCGCTGAAAACCACGGTGGTGGTTGAAAACCGACCCGGTGCCGGCTCCGTGCTGGGCACAGACGCAGTGGCCAAGGCCGCCGCCGACGGCCACACCCTGGTGGTCACGGCCAACCCGGCCATTGCACCGGGTCCGCTCATGCGCTTGAGCATGCCTTATGACCCCATGGGCGGCTTCACCCACCTGGCTTTGCTGGGCACCTTCCCCAACGGCTTTGTGGTGCGCGCCGATCACCCCGCCAAGACCATGGCCGAATTTGTTGCCATGGCCAGGGCCAGACCAGGCCTAATGAACTACTCGTCTGCGGGCTTGGGCAGCGCTGGCTTTCTCACGGGCGAGCTCATGAAGCAGGCCGCCGGCATTGACATGGTGCACGTTCCCTACAAGGGCTCTGCGCCCGCCGTCAACGACCTGCTGGCAGGTCAGCTCGATGGCATGTTTGAAAGCCTGGTGACGGCGACGGGCTATGTGCGCGGGGGCAAGATGCGCTTGCTCAGCGTCAGTGGCGAGGGGCGCAGCAAAACATTCCCCGAGGTTCCAAGCCTGTCTGAAGTGGTGCCCGGGGTGACCGGTGGCGCTTGGTTTGGCATCTCGGCACCGGCCCGACTGCCCACTGACATTGCCCTTCGCTTGCAAACAGAGGTGTTGGCGATCATGGGTGCGCCCGACATGCAAGCCAGGCTCAGCGAGTTGGGCATGGCGCCTTTGCCCCTGGCGGGCGCAGATTTTGTGGCTTTTATTCAGAACGAAAACCGCAAATGGGGGCCCTTGATCCGGGCGCGCAAGATTACGGTGGAGTGAGGCTGGCTCAGCGTTGAGGCGCTTTTTGGCACTCCTTCTGGCAGAGTCCTCCAACAGACGGGAGTCCCTGCTCAGAATTTGGGGGATGGGGGTACTACACGATCAACGCTCTCATCTGAACGCGAAGATTTGATGTCGGGTCAATCGGTGGGTAGAAACAAAAAAGCGCCCGGAAGGCGCTTGTTTGCTAGCTGTCTGGCGGGGCAGAACACACCAGATCGCAAACCGCCTAAGTTTTCCAAGGGCAAGTAGATCAAGCTCTTGGGGTCCGATTCATAATTCTAAATGTTGAGACATCTTCTTGTACCGGAATTTTCAGAACCTCTGTGCTGAGTGCTCCGGAATTAGAACCTGATAGGTTGTCCCCACTGTGCCCTTTCGACCCATTGCAGTCGTTACTTGCAATTATTGTGCAGCTTCCACTTTTCTTCATGGCCCATAGCTTTGGCAAAGTCAGGCACTTTGCAGCGCTCCGCTTCTGCGGGATCGGCAGCAACGGCAGGCTGTGAGGCGGCCGAAGGGAGCAACTCACTCACGCGAGCGGGCGCAGTGCTGTACACCCATTGCGCAACGGCGAACATTGCAGCGGCAAAGACAATCAGGATCAGCGTTTGTGCCATGGATGTCTTTGGAATTTGATCAGGCGGAATTTCGCAAACGCCGCCAGGGCAAAGCTGGGCTTTTTCTTTGTTCAGCAGGTTGTAAATCTGGCAGCCGATGCAAATGCCGAATGCTGTTTCAAAGAACATCAAGAGCAAGCAGAGCGAGCACACGACTAGGTTGACTGGTCCGATGACGTTGTTGAACACCACTAAATACAACATGGTTGCAGCCAAAACGAAGCCGATACTCCATGCAAAGCGCTTTTGCGGTGCCCCTGACCATTCGGGTAATTGCTTGCGCACGATCCATTCACCCAGAATCATCACTGGTGCGAAACGTGGGTTGATGAAGATGCGGATGGTGAACTCAATCAAAAAGCAGACCACAAACACGCGGGTCGGCTGAAAGTTCCCGGTGAGCCAAGCGTTCATGAAACTGATCACGGCCAGAAAGAACAAGATGCCTGCGGCGGCTCGTACCGCACGTTCGTTTAGAACAGGAACAGCGTACTCTGGCCGCACTTGGCCAAACTCAAATATTTTTGACGACATAGATATACCCTTTAACCAGAGTGTCGTCGGTGTGATCATCTATCCATATGATAATAATCATACGACCAAGTGATTTCCTATGCTCTTACCTTCAACCCTTCAGCAGCTTCTCCCACCACAGTTGTTGGCCCAATGTGAGCCACTCACCTGCGCAGAAGAAACCTCCCTGTTTCTGACGGGTGTGCGTCCCCAATGGATGTACTTTGTCTGCCATGGCGAAGTGGTCCTGGAGCGACATGGTTTAAACGGGGAAGTAGTCAATCTCCAACGCTGTCAGATGGGCTTTGTGGGTGAAGCAAGTCTGATGTCTGCTGCCTACCATTGCGATGCACGAACGACATTGCCATCAGAAATCGTGCGCATTCCAATTCGAGCACTTCGGCAAGCGTTCAAGTTGGACTATGGTTTCGCTGAGCGTTGGATACACATGCTGAGCAGTGAAGTACGACGACTCAGACTTCAAAACGAGCGTCTTTCATTGCCCAAGGTTCAAAGCCGAATCCTGCACCTGATCGAGACTGAAGGTCAAGACGGACGATATTCACTCAATTGTTCGCTCAAGCAGCTGGCAAAGCAACTGGCTGTGACGCATGAAGCGCTTTACCGTGCCTTAGCGCAACTTGAGAAGACCGGGAAGATTTCTCGGAGCGAGATTGAAATCAGCTTGAAGTGAAACGAAGAAAATCATCAACCAGCATGGCTGAAAAGCACTGGTCGATGTCCGCTTTTGGCCGAAAGCAGCCCTTCCCTTGGGATGCACCAGCCCACCCCGCTGAGAAAAAATGCCTGGCCAACCGGTATGAACCTATATGAAAACACTTCGTACAGGCATCAAGGAGCAAGTCCATGGCTACTAACAACACCTCATCCTTGAACCCACGGGCTGAAAAAATGGGCGACGTGCTGGACGCCCTGTCC
>CANHKH010000043.1 GCA_947460165.1 Comamonadaceae bacterium | reverse complement strand
TGTCAGCGCCACCCCCAAGCAGGTGGCCGACTGGGCAGGCTTGAGCAGCACCAAGAAGCTGCCCGAAGTCTGGGAAGACATGCGCCAAGACCGCAGCCGGGTCACCCAACTTGCGGCGGGCATACTCGCCGCCTTGAATGGCGAGCCCAAGCTGGGGTAGTCGGGGGCAGCCCGTCAATGCTGCCTCGGGGCCGCTGGCCCGCGCCCCATGGCCGAAAGGGGCTGCAACCTTCACCATCTTTGTTCAAGCCGCTGCCGCCTTGGTGACTGCCTGCGCTGAGGCCGCCGCCGCGTGCCAGCGTACAGTGCGGTTTTGGCCATCGCACCACGCCTGTGGTGCGGCCCTTATTTTTGGAGACACCCGTCAATGAAAGCTGCTTGGTATGAACGCGTGGGCTTGGCCCGTGAGGTGCTGCAATTCGGTGACATGCCCGAGCCGCTGCCCGCCGCAGGCGAGTTGCGGGTGCGGCTGCAGTGGTCGGGGGTGAACCCTTCAGATGTGAAGTCACGCGGCGGCCTGCGCAGCAAAGAGATGCCGTTTGCGCGCGTGGTGCCGCACAGCGACGGCGCAGGCGTGGTTGACGCGGTGGGCGAGGGCGCAGACGCTTCGCGCTTGGGCCAGCGGGTGTGGGTGTGGAACGCGGCCTGGGGCCGGGCTGGGGGCACGGCCGCGCAGTGCGTGTGCCTGCCCCAGGCGCAGGCGGTGCCACTGCCCGAGGGCGTCAGCGGCGAGGCCGGTGCCTGCATGGGCATCCCGGGGCTGACGGCCATGCACGCGGTGCTGGCCAACGGGGGGGTGGCAGGCAAGACGGTGCTGGTGCAAGGCGGCGCGGGCGCCGTGGGCCACTATGCCGTGCAGTTTGCCTCGCGCCTGGGGGCTGCACGCGTGCTGGCCACCGTGAGCACGCCCCACAAGGCGGCGCTGGCGCGCGCGGCCGGTGCCGACGAGGTGATTTTTTACAAGACCGAGCCGGTGGCCCAGCGGGTGCGCGAGTTGACGGGCGGACTGGGCGTGGACCGCATCATTGAGCTGGACCTGGCGGGCAATGCGGCGGTCGACTTTGAGGCGCTGCGCGTGGGTGGCGAGCTGATGGTGTATGGCAGCTCGGGCACGCCGCTGTCTTTGCCGTTTTTTCCGCTGCTCAGCAAAAACTTGGGCCTGCAGTTCTTCATTGTCTACAACCTGGACCCGGCCGACCGCCAGCGCGCCACGGCGGTGCTGCAGCGCATGCTGGCGCGCGGCGACTTGATCCACAACATTGCCCAGCGCCTGCCTTTGTCTGAAATTGCCCAGGCGCACGAACTCATTGAGCAAGGCCAGCTGGCGGGCAACCTGGTGCTCCAGCTGGACTGAGCGGCAGCGCTGCATTTCGTGGAGGGTGTCAGCGAACAGGCCTCTGGGTGCAGGCCCACCTGGGCTTGGGCCGCGCCAGCCAGCCCGGCGCAAGGGAGCGACGGTTTGCCCACGGCTCAGCCCGGCATGAGCGCGCCGCGATCCGCCGTGGCCGGGGTCAGGCGCCCTGCCGCAGGTGGGGACTTGCTGGGCAGTTAAACTGATGCTCTTTTTGGTGGGTAAATGGGGTGGTCTGAATGTCTACCCGCTGGCGGCCCATCGACGGTGTGTGATCTGAGCAGAAAGAGTTGTTGGCATGCGTGATGTGCGTTTTCGCGGCTTGATGTGGGCCCTGTCCAGTCGCTTGGCTGTGCTGGCCCTTTGCCTGCCCGCCGTCTCTGGGGCGCAAGTGGCCGCGTCGGCAGACGCTGCCACCGCTGTGCAGGCACCGCAGGCCTCTGGTGCGCTGGTGCGCCCGGGTGAGGCGGGCAATTTGCTTCAGGGCATGGGCTTGCCCGCAGGGGCGCCGCCGTCGCTCAGGAATGCCGGTGACGCTGCGCTGCGCGCACCGGGTGCGCCACAGGGGCCGCAAGCTGGCCCTGGTGCCCAAGCGCAAAGCGTGCTGGCCGAATCTGGCGCAGGCGCCGCGCTGGCCACCACGCAATTTCAGCGCTTTGTGCAAGAAGCCACGGGCAGGCAGCTGCCTCTGTACGGCTACAACCTGTTTGACCGGGGCCGTTTTCCCAGCACCACCGATGTGCCCGTGCCCGCCAACTATGTGCTCGGCCCCGGTGATGAGGTGGACATCAAAATCTGGGGCGCGGTCGACGTGGCGCTGCGCCTGCCGGTGGACAGGGAGGGCCGCATCACCGTGCCCAAGGTGGGGCCGCTGATGGTGGCGGGCGTGCGCGTCAGTGAACTGGACCAGCATCTCAAAAAGCAAATCAGCCGCATCTACACCAATTTTGAGCTCAGTGCGGGCGTGGGCAAGATCAGGTCGATTCAGATTTTTGTGCTCGGTCAGGCCCGCAACCCCGGGGCTTACATGGTGTCTAGCCTGTCCACCTTGGTGGGGGCGGTGTTTGAAAGCGGCGGCCCCTCGGCCTCGGGCTCCATGCGGCGGGTCGAGCTCATGCGCGCGGGCAGCAAAGTGGCCAGCATAGACATGTACAAATTCATTCAGTCTGGCGATGCGGCGGCCGACGCCAGGTTGTTGCCGGGCGACGTGATCGTGTTCCCGCCCGCAGGGCCTCGGGTGGGCGTGACGGGGGCGCTGGACAACCCCTTTATTTTTGAGCTGGCTGGCCCAGAAGAAAGCATTGCGCAGGTCCTCAGGTACAGCGCCTCGCCCACCACCTTGACCACGCCCCACAAGGCCTTGGTCGAGCGGGTGGACAGCCGGCAGACCCAGGGCCCCCGAGAGGTGCAAGAGCGCGTGCTCGACGAACGGGGCTTGCAAAGCAGCTTGCGTGACGGTGATTTGCTCACGCTGTTTCAAATCAGTCCGCAGTTTGCCAATGCCGTCACCTTGCGTGGCAATGTGGCCTCACCTTTGCGCTACGCCTTCAAACCCGGCATGAAGGTCTCCGACCTGATCCCCGAGCCTGCCGCGCTCATCATGGGCGACTATTACAGGCGCAAAAACATTTTGGTGCAGTACGAGCGGGGCACGGGGGTGTCGGCCGACCGCGCTTTGACAGAGACCAAAAGAGACCTGGCTGAAATCAACTGGGCCTATGCCTCGGTGGAACGGGCCGACCGGCGGGCGGTCAACACCCGGCTGATCCCTTTCAACCTGGGCAAGGCCATCAAAGACAAAGACCCGGCCCACGACCTGGTCTTGCAGCCCGGTGACGTGGTCACGGTGTTTGGGGTCGACGACCTGCCGGTGCCCAAGGCCAGCCGCAGCCAGTATGTCAAGGTCTCTGGCGAGGTGAGGGCGCCAGGCGTGTACGAGCTTGAGCCGGGCGAGACCTTGCCGCAGCTCATTGAGCGTGCCGCAGGGGGCTTCACCCGCGACGCCTATGTCTACGGCACCGTCTTTTTGCGGGACTCGGCGCGCGTTCAACAGCAGGCCAACCTCGACGCGGCCGTGCGCCGGCTGGAGTCCCAGCTGTCCAGCCAGTCCAATGCTGTCTTGCAAAATCAATCTGATGCGAGGTCGGCGCAGTCTTTGCAGGCCCAGATGCTGGCCCAGCGGCAGTTGCTCGAACGCGTGCGCGGCCTCAAGGCCACTGGCCGCGTGGCCCTGGACCTGCTGCCCCAGGAACGGCGGCTGCCGCCCTTGGTGCTGGAAGACGGCGACGCCATTGCCGTGCCCTCGCGCTCTGACTTTGTGGCCGTCTTTGGTGCTGTGCTGTCTGAAAACAACTTTCTCTACAGACCCAACCTGACGGTGGGCGACTACCTGGAGCGCTCGGGCCCCACGCGGGAGGCCGACATCGACTCCATCTTCCTCATCCGTGCCGACGGCACCGTGCTGGCCAACCCCGCACGGCTGAGCACCTTTGGCTGGGGCCAGCGCTCTTTTTTAAAGCAGACCTTGAACCCGGGTGACTCGGTGTTTGTGCCTGAGGTGGTGGACCGCCGCACGGCCTACACCCAGTTTGTGGACGTCGCCAAGGACTGGACCCAGCTGCTCTTTCAATTCGGCCTGGGTGCTGTAGCGCTGAAGACCTTGAGGAACTGATGGCTGATGTGAACCCCACCGCTTTGCCTGGCCAGAGTACGGCCGACGCGACAGCCCCAGACGACGAGATCAGCCTGCTTGACCTTTTGCAGACCGTGGCCGACAACCTGCGCCTGTTGGTGCTGGGTCCTTTGTTGGTGGGCCTGACAGCCTTGGGCGTGAGCTTTTTGATCGCGCCCACCTACAGCGCCAAAATGCAGTTTTTGCCGCCCCAGCAGCAGCAAAGCTCGGCGGCGGCCTTGCTCCAAAGCCTGGGCTCTCTGGGGGGCTTGGCGGGCGCGGCCTCGGGCTTGAAAAACCCGGCCGACCAGTTTTTGGGCTTTCTCAAAAGCCAAAGCGTGCTCGACGCCATGGTTGAGCGCTTCAAGCTGGTGGAGCGCTACGAGTCCAAACTCAAGGAAGACGCCCGCAAAACACTGTTGACCAACACCCGAGCTGTGGCAGGCAAAGACGGCATCATCGCGCTGGAGGTGGACGACAAAGACCCGGCCTTTGCCGCCGAGATGGCCAACGCCTATGTGATGGAGCTGAGCACCCTCATGGGCCGGCTGGCCATCACCGAGGCCCAGCAGCGCCGCTTGTTTTTTGAAACCAAAATGCAAGAAGCCAAGGCCGACCTGGCGCAAGCCGACACCTTGCTGCGCGCCACCGGCGTGAATGCCTCGACCTTGAAGTCCAGCCCCGCCGCCGCGGTGGAAGGCGTGGCCAGGATCAAGGCTGCCATCACCGCGCAAGAAATCAAAATGGGCAGCATGCGCGGCTACCTCGCCGAGGGCTCGCCTGAAATCAAGCAGGCCTTGGTTGAGCTCAACACCTTGCGCAACGAGTTGCGCAAGGCGGAAAAAGACGACCCCGCCAGCACCGCAGTTGCTGGCGCTGGCCGGCCGGCCGACAGCTACGTCGAGCGCTTCAGGGACTACAAGTACCGCGAAACCCTCTACGAGCTCTTTACCAAACAGTACGAACTCGCTCGCGTGGACGAAAGCCGCGAAGGCGCCACGATCCAGGTGGTGGATGTGGCCCAGGCCCCCGAGCGCAAGTCCAAACCCAAAAAAGCACAGATCGCCGTCATTGCCACCTTGGCCGCAGGTTTTGCGCTGCTGCTGTTTGTCTTTGTGCGGCAAGCCCTGGCCAATGCCGCCCAAGACCCCGACGCGGCCAGCAAGTTGGCCGGCATTCGACGCTCCTTCCGGCGCGCGCTGGGCTTGCGCCAGTAGGCGCTTGCAGCCGCTGGCGGGCAGGGCGGCTGGCCCCGTCAAGGCCTTGCAGTGCTGGCCTTCAGCCCGCCTTGCGCAGGGCTGCAGCGTCAATCTTCAGGCGCACGGTCTTGCTCAAGATTTCAATCAAGATCATGGCGCGCTGCTCGGCATCGCTGGTCTGGTAAATCGCCTCAATGCCGGCAAAAGGCCCCTCGGCCACCCTGACCTGCTGGCCAGGCGTGAACAGCCGCTCGGCTGGCAAACTCTGTTCGCGGCTGCGCAACAGCGCCACCAATTGCGCGTCGGCCTTGGCCGGCGTATTGCCAAAATGCACCAGCCGGCTCACCCCTTGTGTGGAACGTATGGGTGACCAACTTTGGCCTTGACCGCTGGCGTCAAGGCGCACAAACAGGTAGCGCGGGAACATGGGCTCGCTGACCATGGTGGCCTTGCCCCGCTTTATTTTCTCAACCATCAAGCGGGGTAAATAACACTCGTAGGCTTGGCGTTCCAAGTGGGTCAGTGCCGTTTCTTCCAGCCTGGGTTTGGTGTGCACCAAATACCAGGCCAAGGTCTCGGGCGTGTCGCAGGGCTGGTCAGTCATGGCTGGGGTGGCTGCAGCGGATGTCCTTACAGGACTTTGCACAGGCGGTTGAGGCAAATTGGGGTGGAGTTGGCATAATAGGTAACACAAGCTTTATCAACTGCAATTTTTGACCATGGCATATTAAAGTCATGGCCGAGGTCTAAAGCATAAATAGATACAACTTTTTCATACAAATTCTATAAGCTTTGCTGGTCCTTTCTTTATTTGTAGATATTTATAAAAGTTGAATATTTACATTTTGATTGTTTTTCAAAGCCATTGCCTTGGCGTGTGCTGACATCCCTGATGAACCTGTCCTGCAGCGCGTCTCGACTTTGGACTGCACCGCCACCCTCGAAATTTTGCCAAGATAAGCGTCAGTTTTTCATACCTGAAAACTTTTCCCTTCTAGGTGGATTGTTCCACCGCCACCCTACTGAGTTACATGGATCACCCAGATAAGTCTTTTCACCGTTCATCGTCGCCTGCGCCACTCGGCCGCGCGGTGGCCTTGCTCGACGCCCGTTACCTGCGCTGGATCGCCAAACTCGAAGACCACGACGGGGCCTCTGGCGCAGCGCTCAGCCGGGAGCGCCTCAACGAGTTGGTCCAGCAAGCGCTGCAGCGCAGCCTGGGGCGCATGGCTTTGCTGCGGATTTACTGGTACGCCGACAGCGACGACCGCCTGGTGTGCAACGACCAGACCTTGCGGCTGCTGCCCTCGGCCGACACCGATGGCAGCGCCTTGGTGCGCCAACTCACGGCCGACGTGCAAGCCCTGGTCTCGGGTGGCCGGGTCGATGCCATTCTGATTGGCAGCGACGACGACCGTTTGTTGGCCGTCATGGAGTCGGCCAAACTGGCGGGCCTGACGGTCTGCGTGTTGGCCGATGAACGGGCCCAAGCCATGCCCCGCCTGATGCAGCAAGACCCGAATTGGGCGCGCCTGCTGCGCGAGGCCGACCGGCGTGTGATTGTGCGATCGGGCGAGCTGGCCCATGCCCTGGCCGGGCAAGGGCATGCGCCAGCGGACGACGGCCCTGCCGACGGCTTTGAAGAAACCCTGATGACGGTGGTCAAAGCCTGGTGGGACGAGCTCACCGACGACGACCGTGAAGGCTTGAGGGATGAGCTGCCTGAGTTGCGCGGCCTGCCGCCCGAGGTCGACCGCGACTTGCTTTTGCGCGGTAAAAACGTCATGGGCCGGGCCCTTAACTTTCATGAAAAAAGGGTGCTGCGAAGCCAGGCCCGCGATGTGACGCTGGCCACCTCGGCCGAGCCGCCTGCGGCCTGAGGCGCCCGCGCGCCCACCTGCTGCTGGCATGGCGCAGGCAGGCCCTGCGCCGCCAAGCCTGGCCCTCGCATGCACACTCCACAGCAAGGGCCTGGCCCCACAAAGCGCTTCGCGGCCAGCTGCTGCGCAGCCACCGCGCCCAGCCTCAGCGCTGCCAGTAAAACTTCTCCCCAATTTGCCCTGTGGCGCACAAATTCTTCAAGCGCTTGAGCCGTGTGAACGGCCTGGCATGGAAGGTGGCTGCGTCCAGGCCGATGCGGGCGAACACGTCATGCAACTGCTCGGCGCCTTGGCGGGCGCTCCAGTTGCAATGAAAGCCGGGCAACTGCTGGTGGATTTTGGCAAAGCTCACGCGGTAGCTGCGCTTGTCGGCGCTGGTCTGGCCAAAGCTCAGCCCACAGCCGGGGTAGGTGTCGGCCACGATCTGGGCGATCTCGCGCACTTGGTAGTTGTCGGCGTCGTGACCGACATTGAACACTTCGTTGTGGATGGCCTCTTTGGGCGCCTCCAGCGTGCAGGCCACGGCTTCGCAAATGTCCAGCACATGCACCAAGGGCCGCCAAGGCGAGCCGTCGCTGGTCATGGCGATGCGGCCGGTGGTGGCGGCCAAGCCGCACAGGTTGTTGAGCACAATGTCAAAGCGCATGCGCGGCGAGGCGCCGTAGGCCGTGGCATTGCGCAAAAAAGTGGGTGAAAAATCGTGGGTGGCCAGGGCCGAGACATCGCGCTCGACCAAGAGCTTGCATTCGGCATACGCCGTTTGCGGGTGGGTGGGCGTGGCCTCGTTGACGGGGGCGTCGCCCAGGCCCAGCCCATACACGCTGCACGACGAGGTGTACACAAAGCGCTTGACGCCGGCGGCCCGGGCCAGCTCGGCCAGGCGCACCGAGCCTTTGTGGTTGATCTCAAAGGTCAGCTCTGGCGTGTTCTCGCACAGCGGATCGTTGGACAGCTCGGCCAGGTGGCAGACCGCATCAAAGCCTTGCAGGTCGCTTTGCTCCACCTGGCGAATGTCTTTGTTCAAGGTCAGGGGGGACTGCGGCATGCTGGCTGCGTCGTTGAACAGCCAGCCGTCGCGGTAGTAGCCGGTGTCCAGCCCGACCACCTCGTGGCCGCGGCCTCTCAGGTAGGGCGCGAGCAGGCAGCCGATGTAACCGTCTGAGCCTGTGACTAAAACTTTCATGCGGTGATCTCCTTAGTGGTGGCCATGTGTTGGGGAAAAAAGCGCGCCATTTGTTCGCGCCAGAGCTGGTCGGCCAGGCGGCCTGGGGGCAGTTGCACGTCGTCAAAGGTGAGCACTGCGTCTTGGGCAATGTCGCGCAAGAGGGTGCAGCCTTCGGCCAGGCCCATGGGCAGCAAGTGCTCTTGCCGTGCGGTGGGGGCGTTTTCGGCCAGGCCATAGGCCATGAAGCCGCCCAGGCCGTCCATCACCTCGCCGGCTTTCAGAGCCCGCTTGGCCGTGGCCACCACTTCCACCCGCGGCGCACCCAGCGGCGTGAGGGCCGCGTCGGCAAACAGCACGGCGCGCGCCACGGTGGTGGGCACCTCAAAGTGGCACAGGTGGTAGGGCGTGTAAAAGCAATACAGAGGCCCTTCGCCCATTTTGTAGAGCTTGAGGTAGTGCTGCTGGCGCGGGTGCTCGTGTGTGCCCAGCACATAGACACCCGGGCCTGGCATGGCGCCCACCACATAGTCCACGATGCCTGGGCCGTCCAGCAGGTCTTGCAGCGGGTAGAGCTGGCCCACCTCTTGAATGGGCGTGCCCGGCGCCACCGTGGGGCCGTGCATGCCGCGCTTGGCCACGCGCATGCCTGTGCCGTTGGCGACGATGGCGTTTTCAAACGAAATTTTGGTGCCGTCGGCAAAAGAGCTCACCATGTGCGGGTTCTGGCCCCACTGCTTGGCAAAGCTGGCCTGCGTGCTCGGGTTGCGGTAGGGGTCGTGCAGGCCCTTGATGTTGCCGCACAGCACGGGCTTGACGCCCAGTCCTTTGACAAAGCGCCAGAGGTTCATCATCACACCGGGCTGGTCGCCGTCGGCGCTGGTCAGCACCACGCCGGCGCGGTCGGCATAGGTTTTAAGAATGGGGCCCAGGGTGCCGTCCACCTCGGCGTTCATCAGCACCACATGCTTGCCGTGCGCCATCGCTTCCAGGGCCACGCGGGCAGCGTGTTCAATGGTGCCTGTCACCTCCACAATGGCGTCCAGCCCCTGGGCCTGGCACAGCAGCAGCGCGTCCTCGGTGACGGCGCATTGCCCTGCCGCAATGGCGCGCTCAAGCTGGGCCACGGTGTGCACCTCTTGCGCTTGGGGCTCGCCCGCCTCGGCGTAGGCGCGCACTGCGCCTTCCAGGTGGCGGTTGGCAATGGCGGCCACGCGAATGCCGGGCACCGACAGCGCAATTTGCAGGGCCACACCCCGGGCCATGAAGCCTGCGCCCACCAGGCCGATGCGGATGGGCCGGCCTTCGCGGGCGCGTTGGGCCAAGGCGGTGTCCACGATGATCATGCGGCCACCTCTTCACGCACGCTGGTGTCGCGCACAAAGTCTGGCCAGGCGGCGTCTTTGTCAGACACATGCAAGATGGCGGCCGGCCACTCAATGCCAAAGGCGCTGTCGTCGTAGCGCAGGCCGCGCTCGGCGCCTGGGGCGTAGAAGGCTGAAACTTGGTAAGACACGGCCACCTCATCGACCAGCGTCAAAAAGCCGTGGGCAAAGCCCTGGGGCACCAGCAGCATGCGGCCGTTGGCCTCGCTCAGCTCCACGCCCACCCACTGGCCGCAGGTGGGGGAGTGGGGCCTGAGGTCGACGATGCAGTCCCAAATGGCGCCGCGCTCGCAGCGCACCAGCTTGTCTTCTGCATGAGGCGCCAGTTGGTAGTGCATGCCGCGCAGCGTGCCCTGGTGCCGGGTGACCGAGCGGTTGGTTTGCGCCACATGGGTGAGCAGGCCGTGGGCGGCGAACTCGCGTTCGCAGAACACGCGTGAAAAATGCCCGCGGCTGTCTTCCCGCTTGTCCAGCTCGATGATGCAGGCGCCCGCCAGTCGGGTGGGGATGAAGATCATTTTTAATGTTCCCTGGTTTGAAAATGAAAAGCGGTTCACCAGCTGCGCCAGGGCGCTTTGCCTTGGCTCCACAGGTCTTCCAGCGTGTGTTTGTCGCGCAGCGTGTCCATGGGCTGCCAAAAGCCGCTGTGCCGGAACGCGGCCAACTGGCCCTGGGCCGCCAGTTGCTCCATGGGCTCTTTTTCCCAAACGGTCAGGTCGTCGGGAATCAAGTCGATGACTTGGTGCTCCAGCACAAAGTAGCCGCCGTTGATCCAGGCGCCGTCGCCGTTGGGCTTTTCCTTGAAGCTGGGCACCCGGTTGTCGCTGGTGGGCAGGGTGAAAGCGCCAAAGCGCCCGGGCGGCTGCACCGCCGTGACGGTGGCCAAGGCCCCTTGGGCGCGGTGAAAGTCAATCAGCTTGCCAATGTCCACGTCGCTCAGCCCGTCGCCGTAGGTGCAGCAAAAAGGCCCGGCGTCCAGGTACTGCGCCACCCGCTTGAGGCGCCCGCCCGTCATGGTCTCCAAGCCGGTGTCCACCAGGGTCACGCGCCAAGGCTCGGTCTTGGTTTTGAGCAGCGTGGTGCTGCCGTCGCGCATGTCAAAGCGCACATCGGCGCTGTCCAGGCCGTAGTCCCTGAAGAACTGCTTGATGAGGTGGCCTTTGTAGCCGCAGCACACCACAAAGTCCGACAGGCCATGGGCCAGGTAGCTCTTCATGATGTGCCAGAGTATGGGTCGCCCGCCAATTTCCACCATGGGCTTGGGCCGGACGCTGCTTTCCTCGCTGATGCGGGTGCCAAAGCCCCCCGCCAAAATCACGACCTGCATAGGTTTCCTTGTGTGTGGTGTTCAATCTCGCCTGATGTGGCGCAGGGCGCTGGCGACGCCCCGGTGTTGCGAATGTGTGGGTGAGCGCTCTGATGGGCTGGCGACGGGTCAAGCCAGCGTGTGCACCGCCTGACTGGGCGGCTCCAGGCCCCTTTGGGGTGGGCGCTGCAGCAACTCGCTGAGCACCCGCAGGCGCACGGGCGCCAGCGGGTCGTCGGCAAATTTGCGGGCGAAAAAAGCCGGTGACTGCTGCAAAAAGTCCAGGTCTTCCAGGTCAAACCGCCCCGGATGCGCCTGGTCAAAGTGCTGAATCACATGGTTGAGCCTGCCCTTGAGGGGCCGCGTGTGCATCAGCAAGCTGGGCAGCAAAAACTCCTCGGCCATGTGCACCTTTCGAAAGTGTTCTTGCACGCCAGGCTGCTGCCAGCTGCGCACCAACTGCGCCACGATGTGCCGGCGCGCACCAAACCAGGGGCTGCCGTAATACAGCCGCAGCGGCTGCTGGCGCAGGTGGCGGCCTAGGGCCGGGTGCGCCAGCGCCGCCAAGGCCCAGCCGGCCAAGTGCGAGCCCAGGCTGGGTGGGGCACCGCTGCGCAACCAGATGCCGGCTTCTTCGCGCTGGCCGCTGGCGCTGCCATAGTGCATGTTCACCAAGCGCCTGGCCACGCGATGGCGCCAGTTGCCGCAAGCCGTGAAGGCGCGGTAACCCACGCTCAGCAGGGCGTCTGGGTCGCTGAGCAGGTCTACGCAGTCAAAGTGGGCATCTGCGGGGCCGCTGACATGCTGCTCGAACAGCGCCAGCGGCTTGATGGGCAGGCAAGTCGGGCTGAGCAATTGCAAGTAATCAAAGTCCAGGTCTTGGAGGGCATGGCTGAGCGAATGGAAAATGCCTTGCACAAAGCCAAATTGAGCCCAGCCCGTGCGCACGGGCGCAGGCACAAAGCGCACCTTGGGGGCACTCAAAGGAAAGTGCGGCGTTTGCGAAAAATCATGGTGCACCAACACCACATGGGGCGCCAGGGCTTGGGCCAGCTGGTCCACGGTGGCGGCTTGGGCCACGGCCGACATCAGCACAAAGACAATGCGCACTGGGCTGTGGGGCCGCAGCGCCCGTTCAGGCCTGGGCGGCAGCTCCTGTGCCTGCAGACTGTGGCGCTCGGTTTGTAGCGCCGCCACAGTCGCAGAAAACGGCATCAAAGCCGCCAGCCGCTGCTGCGAGCCGGCTGGCCTTTGTGGCATGGTGTCGCCCTGCATGTGCATGAATCTCCCTTGTGAGGGACCCATTCTGTGCGGCCGATCGGCGCTCTTCAATGCCTCAAAGGCCGCTTGCGTTCCCGGCCCACAAGCACTGGGTCTGAAGGCCTACACGGCAGCGTCCATCTGGCTTGAAGGGGAGCTCAGCCGCAGGTGTGTGGCGGCATTTTCAGGGGCTTGCCACCTGTTTTGGAGCAGACTTGAGCCTTGTGCAATGCACATCAACCATGCAGCCACTGCACGGCCTTGAGCCCCAGCCAGGTCATGAGCAGCGAGCCGGCCAGGTGGGCCATGGCCGTGAGCATGGCCACACCGAGCTTGCCTTGGGTCAGCGCGCTCACCACCTCGGCTGAAAAGGTGGAAAAAGTCGTGAGCCCGCCCAAAAAACCCGTGACCAGGAGCAAGCGCCACACCGGGTTCAGTGCGGGCACTTGCTCAAAGGCGCCCACTGCCACGCCCACCAGCAAGCCGCCTACAAGGTTGGCGGCCAGCGTGCCCCAGGGCATCAGCGCGCCTGGCCAAGACAGCCACAGGCCCAGCTGCCAGCGCAGCAAGGCCCCCAGCGAGGCGCCCAGGCTGATGCCCAGCACACTGACGAGCGGCGACGACGGGTGCAGCATGCGCTACTTGGCCACGCCCATCAGCGCGTCGGGCACGCTGGTGACGATTTGGGGGAACACGGTGATCAGCGCAATGGCCAGGATCATGCAGCCGAAAAAGGGCAGGGTCACGCGGGCAATGCGGTTGCTGTCAATGCCCGTCATGTTCTGCAGCACAAAGAGGTTAAAACCCACGGGCGGCGTGATCTCGGCAATCTCAATGAGCATGATGATGAAGATGCCAAACCACACCAGGTCAAAGCCGGCCTTTTGGATCATGGGCAGCACCACCGCACTGGTCAGCACGATCATGGAAATACCGTCCAGCGCCGTGCCCAAAATCAAATACACCACCACCAGCACCGCAATCAGGCCGTAGGGCGACAGGTTGAGCGAGGCCACCACCTCGGCCAGCTCGCGCGGGATGCCGGTGAACGCCATGGTCTTGGTCAAAAAGGCCGCGCCCGCCAAAATGAACATGATCATGCAGCTGACCCGGGTGGCGCCTGCCAGCCCCTGCCAAAAGTTGCGCCAGGTCAGGCTGCGGCCGGCCGCCGCAATGACCAGCGAGCCCAGCACGCCCCAGGCCGCGCATTCGGTGGCCGTGGCAATGCCGGTCACCAGCACCCACACAATGAAGACGATGAGCAGCGCGCAAGGAATCAAGCTGCCCGAGCGGCGCAGTTTTTCACCCAGGGTGGTGGGCGGCTCGGCGCCCGGCACCTGGTCAGGGTGTTTCAGGCTCCACCAGGCGATGTAGGCCGAAAACAAGCCCATGAGCAAAAAACCAGGCAAAAAGCCCGCCAAGAACAAGCGGATGACGCTGGCGTCTGCCGCCACCGCGTACACCACCATGGTGATGGAAGGCGGTATCAAAATGCCCAGACCGCCCGCGGCAGCCAGCGAGCCCAAGGCCAGGTCCTTGTTGTAGCCGCGCCGCTCCAACTCGGGCAGGGCCACCTTGGCAATGGTCGCGCAGGTGGCGGCCGAGGAGCCCGAGACCGAGCCAAAAATGCCGCAGCCCAGCACCGTGGTGTGCATCAGCCGGCCGGGCACTTTGGAGAGCCAAGGCGACAGGCCGTCAAACATTTGTTCTGACAAGCGCGTGCGGTACAAAATTTCGCCCATCCAAATGAACATGGGCAAGGCCGCCAGCTCCCAACTCGCTGAGGTTTCCCAAAACGAAGAAAATAGGTTTTTGCCCGGCACCGTGGTGGTGAAAAAGGCCTGGCCCACCCAGCCCACAATGGCCAAGGTCATGGCGATCCAGACGCCTCCGGCCAGCATCAACAGCATGAGGAACAGCAGCAGGCCGCCAATTTCAAGCAAGGTCATGGGG
>CANHKH010000042.1 GCA_947460165.1 Comamonadaceae bacterium | reverse complement strand
GTCCGTGCAACCGCCATGCGCCACCTCGGTTGCCACAAGCGATGGTGGCGCTTCAGCATCTCAGCCATGGCCTTGAATCAGGCGCGGGCCTATGGGCGCAGATTCAGGCCGTGGCCGTCCAGTTCCAAGGATTGAGCAGCGCCGCGCCCATCGCTGAAAAGTCGGCTTCATTGCGGGTCACGACCGTGAGCCCATGCACCAGCGCGGTGGCGGCGATCAATCCATCCCGGTAGGGCTGGGGGTCGGGCACGTTCAAGCGGGCGCAGCAAAGGGCTATTTCAAGGGTGACGGGCAGCGTGCGCCCAGCGAACATGGGCAGCACTTGCGCGTCAAACCAGTGCCGCAGCGGCCCAGCCTGGGCAGCATCGCGCCGCTGCAGAAGCAGCAAACCCTGCTCGATTTCTTGCAGGGTGATGACCGACACAAACAGGTCCCTGGCGCTCACGTGCTCGCTCCAGGCGGCCACCCTAGGGTCGGCACGCCCGAGCCGGATCTTGCGCATCTCTGAGAGCACGTGGGTATCGAGCAAAAAACTCATGTCAGGTCCGCAGAACGCGCCAACTCGCGAGAAGTCTGCAACACCTCGTCGAGCTCATCGGCCACTGGCATGGCCAACAAGTCAGCCACAGACAACACTGGCCCTTGCAAGGCTTGGTAAGCGGCGTAGCTCATGAGCACATGGGCCGGACGGCCTCGGTCGGTGATCAGCAGCGGCTCCTCGGTGGCGCGATGGCGCAAAGCGCTGGCTTGGCGGTTGAATTCCTGGCTGGTCGCGGTTTGCATGATGAGCTCAGTCAAAGTAAGTAGGTACGTATTTTATCGGCGTATGGGATTCGGTCAAGCACGCAGGGCCTGGGCCATGTGCACGACTTGGCTCACGCAGGCGCGCGACTCGCTCGCGCCGTGCATCAACCCTGTCGGGCCTTGCACGCGATCGGCTTTGAAAAGCGATGAACGCTCATGCATGGGGCGCCTTGGGCGGGTCGGCCATCTGCTGAAGCTGCCAAACCTAAACCATGTCATTTCTGCAATCTATGGATGAAATACATGGATGCATCGACGCCTGCAGGCTCAACAACTGCTCGCCCATCGCAAAAATCAACTGTTCGACTTGTTCGGTGACTTGTTCGGCCCGCATCAGGGCACAAGCTGCAGCCAGACCAGCCTTGGCCGCCCAAAGTGGCGTGGCCCGCCACGGTCACGGAAAAAGGCTTTTGACTGCGACGGGTGCATCAGCGGCGCCTGTACGCACCACACGGCTGACCCGTCCACTGCTTGAAAGCGCGTTGAAACGAGGGGCTGTCGCTGAAGCCCAGCTCGCTGGCCAGCTGCACCAAGGACACATTGGAGGAGGACAGGCGCGAGATCGCCAGGTCCCGCCTGAGGTCGTCCTTGAGCCACTGCAAGGAGGTGTGCTCGGCCGCCAGGTGACGCTGCAGGCTAGAAGCCGAGGTGTGGAGTTTGTCGGCCACCTCCTCGAGCGTGGGCCATTGTGGGTAGCTGCGCATCAGGCAGGAGCGCACTTTTTGACCCGTCACGCCGAAGTTGCGCGGCGGTGAAATGATCTGCGTGTAAGCGTCGGTGAGGAAGGAGCGCAGCGCCAATTCATCGCGGCTGACGGGGGTTTGCAATTGTGAGGCCTTGAACCAAAAGCCAAAGGCCTTTTCACCGTAGCGGCGCGCGGCGGGAAACACCAACTGGTAGCCCTCCTGGTGAACGGGCTCGGGGTAGCTGAAATCGAAATGGCTAACGGGCAAGGGCGAATTGAGCAACCAAGCGGCCAAGCGCCAAAGCACACGCACCATGGTTTCTTGCGCAAACACAGGCGGCGCGTGCATGGGGTTGATGCCTTGCATGTGCAGGCCCGCCTCCTCGCCGCTGACTTGCAGCGAGAAATGAATGTCGTCTTGCAGCAGGTTGAGCGCCGCGCTCATGCGCTTGAGCGCACCGCGCAGGTCTGGGGCCGACAGGCCTTGGCGCGCCGTCAGCGCGAAGCTGCCAGGTTTGAAGGGTCTTGAAAACATCCCCGGACATTCGTCCTGCAAGCCATTCATCAGGGCATAAAACAAAGCCACGTACTGCATGGGCGTGACCTGGGGATCGAGCTGCGCATGAAGGGCCTTGGGGTTGATGCCGGCCTGATGCAAATAGACATCCACGTCCACATCCTTGCCCGCCAGGCCGGAAAGCATTCCGTTGACGAAAACAGGGGCAACAAAGGCCCCAGGGTATTCCCGAGGAAGTTTGATTTTGAGGTCTTTTGCCATTGCACTGGGGTACTCAGCCATCGCCGCACGCGGGCCAAGAGCCTAGCATCCAACCCATCTGAGGCACTAGTCGTTTTCGAGCATCAAGAAAGAGCAGACATGAAAAACAATGTGTACGTGGTGGGGGTCGGCATGGTGCCCTTCACCAAGCCTGGCGCCAACGAGCCCTACCCACAGATGGCAGCCAAAGCCGTGAAAGCCGCGCTGCGCGACGCGGGTCTTGAATACGCCCAAGTGCAGCAAGCCTACGTGGGCTATGTCTACGGCGACTCCACCGCCGGCCAGCGCGCCTTGTACGAGGTGGGCATGACGGGCATTCCCGTGGTCAACGTCAACAACAACTGCTCCACCGGCTCGACCGCGCTGTTCCTGGCCCGGCAAGCGGTGATGAGCGGCGCGGCCGACTGCGTGCTGGCCCTGGGCTTTGAGCAGATGAACCCGGGCGCCCTGGGCACCCAGTTCAATGACCGGCCCAGCCCCTTTGAGCACTTTGACCGCTCCACCGAGGAACTGGTGGGCAACGGCGACATTCCGCTGGCGCTGCGCTACTTTGGCGGCGCGGGCCTGGCGCACATGAAGGAATTTGGCACGCCGCTGAACACCTTTGCCAAGATACGCGCCAAGGCCAGCCGCCACGCCGCCCACAACCCGCTGGCGCTGTTGCGCAAAGAGGTGACAGAAGAAGAAGTGATGGCCGCCGCCGTGATGTGGCCGGGCGTCATGACGCGCCTGATGGCTTGCCCACCCACCTGCGGCTCGGCAGCGGCCATTGTGTGCTCGGAAGCCTTTGCCAAAAAGCACGGGCTGAACATGGATGTGCGCATACGCGCGCAAGCCATGACCACCGACGGCCCGGCCACCTTTGAGGCCCAAGACATGCGCGAAGTGGTCGGCTTTTCCATGGCCAAAAACTGCGCCGAGCAGGTCTACGCCGAGGCCGGCCTGGGCCCGCGCGACCTCCAGCTGGTCGAGCTGCACGACTGCTTTGCCCAAAACGAGCTGCTGAGCTACGAGGCCCTGGGCCTGTGCGAGCGCGGCGGCGCGCAACAGTTTGTGGAGGACGGCGACAACACCTATGGCGGGCGCATCGTCACCAACCCCTCGGGCGGCCTGCTCTCCAAAGGCCACCCCTTGGGCGCCACGGGCCTGGCGCAGTGCACCGAGCTGGTCCATCAGCTGCGCGGCACAGCCCAGCAGCGCCAGGTGCCAGGCGCGCGCTTAGGGCTGCAGCACAACCTGGGCCTGGGTGGCGCCTGCGTGGTCACCCTCTACGAAAGGATGGCCGCATGATTGACAAAAAATTCATTGGCCACCAGCTGCCGCCTTCGGTCTTGATGGTGGACCGCACCCGGCTCCAGTTCTTTGCCAAGGCCATTGGCGAGACGGACCCGATCTACACAGACCTGGCCGCCGCCCAAGCCGCCGGCTACCCCGACCTGCCGGCCCCGCCCACCTTTTTGTTTGCAGCGGAACTGGACAGCGGCACCAACATGCAGCTACTCGCCGAGCTCGACATTCCGCTCTCCAAGCTGCTGCACGGCGAGCAGTCCTTTCGCTACCGCCAGCCGGTCTGCGCGGGCGACACGGTGACGGTGCAGTCCAGCGTCAGCGACATCTACGACAAAAAAGGCGGCAAGCTCGAATTCGTGGTGAAGAACTCGCGCGTCACCAACCAAAGGGGCGAGCTGGTGGCCGAGCTGGGCACCGTGCTGGTCGTGCGCCACTGATGAAGGACGAGACCATGACATCGAACATCCGCGTGGGCGATCGCCTGCCTCTGTTGCAACTGCCCCCCGTCGACCGCACCACGCTGGCTCTTTTTGGCGGCGCCTCGGGCGACCACAATCCCATCCACATCGACATTGACTTTGCGCGCCGCGCCGGCCTGCCCGACGTGTTCGCCCAGGGCATGCTGGGCATGGCCTGGCTGGGCCGGCTGCTGACCCAGTGGCGCCCGCAGGCGCAATTGCGCAAGTACGAAGCCCGCTTTGCCGGCATCACGCACCTGGGCCACATCATGAGCTGCACGGGCGAAGTGGTCGAGTTGCTGGACTTTGAAGGCGAAGCCTGCGCCCGCGTGGCCGTGGCGTCCACCAACCAACATGGCCAGCAAAAAATCGTGGGCGAGGCCATTGTGGCCCTGGCCTGAAACACACCCCCCAAGGACTCCAGCATGAGCAAGAAACTCGAAGGCAAGGTTGCCCTCATCACCGGATCGGGCCGCGGCATTGGCCGCGCCATCGCCCTCAAACTCGCCGCTGAAGGCGCGCGCATCGTGGTCAATGACCTGGACGAAGCGCCTGGGCTGGAGGTGGTGCAAGCCATACGCGACGCAGGCGGGCAGGCCGTGGCCTGCAATGGCAGCGTCACCGCGCCCGACTTTGCCGAGCGCTTCATAGGCACGGCGGTCAGTGAGTTCAAGGGCCTGGACATCATCGTCAACAACGCCGGCTACACCTGGGACAACGTGGTGCAGAAAATGACCGACGAGCAGTGGTACGCCATGATGGACGTGCACCTCACCGCCCCGTTTCGCATCCTGCGCGCTGCCCAGCCCGTGATCCGCGCCCTGGGCAAGCAGGAAAAAGAAGCCGGCCAGACCGTGGTGCGCAAGGTGGTCAACATCTCCTCGGTGGCCGGCCTCTTTGGCAACGCGGGCCAGACCAATTACTCCACCGCCAAGGCCGGCATCACCGGCATGACGCAGACCCTGGCCAAGGAATGGGGGCGCATGAACGTCACCGTCAATTGCGTGGCTTACGGCTTCATCAAGACCCGCCTGACGGTGAGCGCCGAGAGCGAGTCCACCGCGAACATTGACGGGCGCGAGATCAAGGTCGGCGTCAACCCCGACCTCATGGCGGCCATGGAACGCATGATCCCACTGGGCCGTGGCGGCTCGCCGGAAGAAGCGGCCGGCGCGGTCTACCTGCTGTGCATTCCAGAATCCGACTACATCAGCGGCCAGACCCTGATGTGCAGCGGCGGCCTGACCGGCATCTGAGGCCATGAACCTTTTCCCCCAACTGCACCGCCACGCCTGGATGGACGAGGAGGTCCAGGCCTTCCGAGACCAGGCACGCCGCTACATAGCGCGCGAAATGGTGCCGCACCTGGACGGCTGGCGCCGCCAGGGCTTCATCCCACGCGAGGTCTGGCGGCCCTTTGCCGAGCTCGGCCTTTTGCTGCCCGAGCTGCCGCAAGCATATGGCGGGGCTGGCGCCAACCTGGCCTACCAGTTGGTGGTGCAAGACGAGTTGGCCCGTGCCGAGGTGCCGGCCAACAGCGCCGTGCATTCCATCGCCACACACTACATCCTGGACTACGGCACCGAGGCACAAAAGCAGCGCTGGCTGCCGCGCTTGGCCAGCGGCGAGCTGTTGGCCGGCATTGCCCTGACCGAGCCGGGCTGCGGCTCGGACCTCAAGGCCCTGCGCACCAAGGCCAGCCGGGACGGCGATCACTATGTGATTGACGGCGCCAAGACCTTCATCACCAACGGCTTTACCGCCAACTTGTTGGTGGTGGCGGTGCGCACAGGCGACGCGGGCAGCGCCGGCGTCTCGCTGGTGGTGCTGGAAACCGAAGGCCTGGCCGGTTTTCGGGTGGGGCGCCGCCTTGAAAAACTGGGCCAGCACGCCTCAGACACGGCCGAGCTGTTTTTTGACGGCGTGCGCATTCCCTGCGACCAGCTGCTGGGCACCCAAGAAGGCCAGGGCTTCAAGCAGCTCATGAGCCAGCTGCCCTACGAGCGCTTGATGCTGGCCGTGCCGGCCGCCGCCGTCATTGAGCGGGCTGTGGAGCTGACGGTGGACTACACCCGCCAGCGCAAGGCTTTCGGGCAAACCGTGTTCGACTTTCAGAACACCCGCTTCAAACTGGCCGAATGCGCCACCTTGGCCCATGTGGTGCGCAGTTTTGTGAACGACTGCGTGCAGCGCCTGCTCGACGGCACCCTGGACGACGAGGCCGCCTACATGGCCAAATGGTGGTGCACCGAGCAGCAATGCAAGGTCACCGACGAATGCCTGCAGCTGTTTGGCGGCTA
Organism: Comamonadaceae bacterium; assembly: GCA_947460165.1. Taxonomy (GTDB): domain Bacteria; phylum Pseudomonadota; class Gammaproteobacteria; order Burkholderiales; family Burkholderiaceae_C; genus Polaromonas. The sequence goes on along the minus strand of CANHKH010000042.1, from coordinate 7,857 downwards.
CGGCTACATGGCCGAGTACCCGATTGCCCGGCTTTATGCGGATTCGCGCATACAGCGCATCTACGGCGGCACCAACGAGATCATGAAAGACCTGATCGCACGAAAGCTGGGCCAATGACACAGGCCCTGGGCGCCCCGCTGGCCGGTGTGCATGTCATCGAGTTCGAAGGCATAGGGCCTGGGCCCTTGGCCGGCCGCATGCTGGCCGACATGGGCGCCCAAGTGACCGTCATCACCCGCCTCGGCGTGGGCGAGGTCCAGGCCCAACTCGGCGGCAGCGACGACAACCCACTGCGGCGCGGCAAGGCGGTGCTGCCACTGGACCTCAAGCAAGCCGAAGCCCGCGAGCAGGCGCTGGCGCTGCTGGCCCAGGCCGATGCGCTGATCGAAGGCAACCGCCCCGGCGTGATGGAGCGCCTGGGCTTAGGCCCTGCGGACTGCGCAGCGCTCAACCCGCGCCTGGTCTACGGCCGCATCACCGGCTGGGGCCAAAGTGGGCCTTTGGCCCAGGCCGCCGGTCACGACCTCAATTACGTGGCGCTCACCGGCCTGCTGGCGCTGTCGGCCCACAGGGGCGAGCGTCCCATCGTGCCACCCACCGTGGTGGGCGACGCCAGCGGCGCGCTGGGCCTGGCCTTTGGCATGGTCTGCGCGCTGCTGGCGGTGCGCAGCGGCGGCCCGGGCCGGGTGGTTGACGCCGCCATCGTGGACATTGCCACCATGCTGGGCGGCCTGGCGCATTGGATACAGGGCAACGGCCAGTTGGGCACCGCCCAGCCCAGCGCTTTTCACGACTCGCCTTTTTATGATGTGTACCGCTGCGCCGATGGCCAGTGCATCACCTTGGGCGCGCTCGAACCCAAGTTCTACGCCCTGCTGCTGCACAAGCTGGGCCTGACCGATGTGAACGCGGCCCAGCAGTACGATGCGCGCCACTGGCCCGCCCTCAAGGCGCGCCTGACTGGTATTTTCTTGAGCCAGCCGCGCCAGCACTGGTGCGATTTGCTCGAAGGCAGCGATGTGTGCTTTGCCCCCGTGCTGAGCCTGCAAGAAGCCGCCCGCCACCCGCACAACGCGGCGCGCGGCATGTTCACGGCCACCGCCAGCGGCGCGCTGCAAAGCACGGCCGCGCCGCGTTTTTCACCCCTGCAGGGAGCGTCCACGCATGGCAGCACCTGAGCCTGGCGCCCCGCTCTTGCAAGCGCGCGATCTGACCTTGAAGTTCGGCGGCGTGACCGCGCTGGCCGACATTTCGGTGGACATCGGCCACGAGCTGGTGGCGCTGATCGGCCCCAACGGCGCGGGCAAGAGCTCGCTGCTCAATGTGCTCTCTGGCTTTTACAGGCCCAGCCAGGGCAGTGTGCGATTCAACGGCCAAGACATCAGCCGCTGGCCGGTGCACCGCGTGGCCCAAGCGGGCCTGGCCCGCACCTTCCAAGGCACGCACCTGTTGCCGCACATGAGTGTGCTCGACAACATCTTGGTGGGCCGCTACATGCACATGAAGAGCAGCATGACCGCCGCCTTCTTTTACTACCCCTTCACCCACCAGGAAGAAATCGCGCACCGCGCGGTGGCGGAAGAAATTTTGGACTTCCTGGAGCTCGAACACCTGCGGCACCACCCCGTGGGCACCCTGGGCTACGGCATGCGCAAGCGCGTGGATCTGGGCCGGGCTCTGGCCATGGAGCCGCGCATGTTGATGCTCGACGAGCCCATGGCGGGCATGAACGGCGAGGAAAAAGAAGACCTGGCCCGCTTCATTCTGGACATCCGCGAATCGCGCCAAATTCCGGTGGTGCTGGTCGAGCACGACATGGGCGTGGTCATGGACATTGCCGACCGCGTGATCGTGCTGAACTTTGGCCGCAAGATCGCCGACGCCTCGCCCGACCAGGTGCAGCAAGATGACAAGGTGATCTCGGCCTACCTGGGAGCGCACGCATGAGCCAGCCTGCCCTGCCGCAAACCCTGCCCCAGTGGCTGTTGCACAACGCCGCCCGCTTGGCCGGCGAGGTGGCGCAGCGGCACAAACGCGATGGCGTGTGGAAAGAATTGAGCTGGGCCCAGGTGCGCGACGAGGTGCGCGCCCTGGCCCTGGGGCTGCGTGCACGCGGCGTGCAGCGCGGCCAAACCGTGGTGCTGCTCAGCGAAAACCGGCCCGAGCTCTACTGGGCCGAGTGGGCCGCCATGGCCCTGGGCGCCAAGGTGGTGGCACTCTACCCCGACGCCGCGCAGGCCGAGGTGGACTACGTGCTGCAAGACGCGCAGGCGGTGTGCGTGTTTGCCGAAGACCAGGAACAGGTCGACAAAGTGCTGCCCCTGATGGCCAAGCACCCCGAGCTGCACACCGTGGTGTGGTGGGAGTCGGGGGGGCTGTGGTCCTACCGCCATGAGGGCCTGCTGGGCTGGAACAGCTTCAGGGCGGCCCAGCCCGTGCAAGCGCAAGACGCCGCCTGGTTCGAGCAGGTGGTGGCGCAAGGCCAAAGCCAGGACATCGCCTTGCTGCTCTACACCTCGGGCACCACAGGCGCGCCCAAGGGCGTGATCACCACCCATGGCTCTTTGCTGCACAACGCCGAACTCATTGGGCAGACGGTGCAGCCAAAGCCAGGTTGCGAATACCTGTCTTACATCCCCCTGTCCTGGGCCACCGAGCAATGGGTGGGCGTGACACTGGGGCTGATATGCCCCATGCGCGTGAGCTTTGCCGAGCGCCCCGACCAGATTCAGGAGGCCATCCGCGAATTGGCCTGCGAGATGGTCTTTTTCGGCCCGCGCCAGTGGGAGAGCCTGGCTGCGCGCGTGCATGCCCGCATGCTGGACGCGCCGGCTTGGCGGCAACAACTGGTGGACTGGGGCCTGCGCATAGGCCGCCTGGCGCGCGCCGACGCCATGGACACCCGCACCCGCGACTGGTGGGTGCGCGCCCTGCTGCCGCTGGCCGATGCGCTGGTGCTGCGCCCGCTGCGCGAGCAGCTCGGACTCAAGCGCGCAAGGATTGCGTTCACCGGCGGCGCCGCAGTGGCGCCCGACATTTTTCGCCTCTTTGCCGCCATGGGCGTGATGCTGCGCAATGTTTACGGCTGCAGCGAATTTGGCCTGATCACCGTGCACCAAGGCGGCCAGGTCAATGCCGAAACCATAGGCCAGCTGGTGCTTTTGCCCAGCCCCTGGGCGCCCGCCCTGCAGTGGCGGCTGGGCGAAGCCGGCGGCCTGGAGGTGGGTGGCGGCGCGGGTTTTGCCGGTTACTGGGGCAAGCCCGACAAGAGCGCTGAAAAAATGAAGGGCGATTGGTTCCAGACCGGCGACGCCGTGGGCCAGGGGCCCAGCAGCACCGAGCTGATTTACTACGACCGCGTCGAGCACATGAGCCGCCTCCAGGGCGGCCATGTGTTTTCCAAGCAGTTCATTGAGGTGCGGCTGCGCTTTTCGCCCTATATCCGCGAGGTCATGGTGGTGGGCGACCCCACGCGCGAGCGGGTGACGGCGCTGGTCAACATCGACGGCGATGTGTTTGGCCGCTGGGCCGAGCGCCAGGGCGTGTCTTTCACCACCTTCACCGACCTGTCGCAGCGCCCCGAGGTGCTGGCCCAGGTGGCGCACGAGATTGCCCAGGTCAACCAGGCCCTGCCCGAGCCGGCGCGGCTGTCGCACTTTGTGAACCTGCCCAAGGAGTTGGACGCCGACGAGGGCGAACTCACACGCACCCGCAAGCTCAAGCGCGACTTCATTGCCGAGCGCTACGGCGTGCTGATCGAGGCCATGTACGCCGACCAAGACGGCACGGCCATAGAGATTCCCGTGCGCTACCAAGACGGGCGCGCTGGCGTGCTGCGCGCCGACGTGCGCACAGGCCGCGTGCCGGCTGCCAGCCCCCAGAAGGTGTGAGCCCATGATCGATTTTTTCAACTACCTGATCAACGGCTTTTTGCAAGGCCAGATCTACGCCCTGCTGGCCCTGGGCTTCATGGTGATTTACCGGGCCAGCAAGGTCTTTAACTTTGCGCAAGGCGAGTTGATGATGCTGGGCGCCTACGCCGTCTGGACGCTCACCGTGGGGGCCAACTTGCCGCTGTGGCTGGCCATTCCGTTGGCCTTTGTTTGCGCCATCGCCTACGGCTGGCTGATCGAGCGCCTGTTCTTTGAGCGCCTGGTGGGCGAGTCGGTGTTTTCCATGGTGATGGTGACCATAGGCCTGGTGATCCTGATCCGCGGCGTGGTGCTGGTGGTCTGGGGCGCGGCCGACCGCTCCTTTCCCGTGCTGCTGCCACCGGCGCCGCTGATCGTGGGCGAGATGATCTTTCCCTCCAACTTGGTGATAGGCGCGGCGCTCACGCTGGTGGTGACGCTGGCCATGTCCTGGTTCTTCAACCGCACCCGCATGGGTCTCACACTCACGGCCGTGGCCGAGGAGCCCAATATCGCGATTTCACTGGGGATTTCGGTCAAGCGCGCGGTCACGCTGGCCTGGATGATGGGCTCGGTGATCGCCACCGCCGGCGCCATGGTGCTGCTCAGTGGCCGCTCCATCACGGTGCAGACCGCTGACGTGGCGCTGGCCTCGCTGCCAGTGGCGCTCTTGGCCGGCCTGGAGTCCATTGGCGGGCTGATCCTGGCCGGCGCCATCGTGGGCATTGTGCAGGCCCTGGTGGCCGCTTACGTGGACCCGGTGATAGGGGGCGCGGCCTCCTCCATCGTGCCCTTTGTGTTCATGCTGCTGATTTTGCTGGTGCGCCCCACCGGCTTGTTCGGCTGGCGCCATGTGGAGCGTGTGTGATGGACCCGTCCGGCACTTTTTTCACCCACTATGGGGGCGAGCGCTCGCTGGTGCGCACGCGGGCGCAATGGGCCTGCCTGTTGGCGCTGCTGCTGGCCCTGGCCACCTTGCCCTGGTGGGGGTCCGAGCGCTGGGTGAGCATTGGCTACACCACCTTCATCACCGCTGTGGCGGTCATCGGCCTGCAAATTTGCACGGGCTACGCCGGGCAGATCAACCTGGGGCAGTCGGCCTTCATGGGGGTGGGCGCCTATGGCGCGGCGCTGGCCATGTCCGCCGGCTGGGATGCGCTGGCCGCCTTGCTCATAGGCGGCATGGGTGCGGCCTTGTTCGGGGTGCTGTTCGGCCTGACGGCGGCCCGCATCAAGGGCTTTTACCTGGCGCTCACCACCATTGCGGCGCAAGCGCTGTTTCACTTTCTGGTGCTCAACCTGCCGCAACGCTGGCTGGGCGGCGCGGGCGGCCTGCATGTCGAAGCCGTCACCGTGATGGGCCTGAGCCTGGGCAGCGACCGGGCCATTTACTGGTTTTCCTATGCCGTGCTGATTGTCATGACGCTGGGGGCCTTGGGCATCGTGCGCTCGCGCCATGGCCGCAGCTTTGAGGCCGTGCGCGACGACGATGTGGCCGCCGGCATGATGGGCATTCCGGTGGCCGCCACCAAGGCCCGCGCCTTTTTGGTGAGCTCGTTTTACGCCGGTGTGGCGGGCGGGCTGTGGGTGGTGGCGCTGCGCCATGTGTCGGTGGAGCAGTTCACGCTGTTCAACGCCATTTGGATGATCGCCATGGTCATTGTGGGCGGCCTGGGCTCCATCGTCGGGGCGCTGGTGGGCACCGCCATGATCCAGTTGGCGCGCGAAGGGGTCACCAGCCTGGGGCCCAGCTTTGTGCAATGGGTGCCCGCCGTGGGCCAAGACTTTGTGTTCGCGGCCATGAACGTGCTGCTGGGCACCGTGATCATTTTGTTTTTACTTTTTGAGCCCAAGGGCGTGATGCACCGTGTGCAAATCACCAAAAAAGCCTATCGGCTCTGGCCTTTTCCGTACTGACCGCCAGGGGGCGGCCTTTTTTTCAACCAGGAGACAACGACATGAAGACCATCCAATCGTGGGCAGCCCAAGCCACTGTCCTGGCGGCCATGGCCGCCTCAGCCCTGAGCCCCGCCCATGCGCAGACCGTGTACCAGGTCCCCGCGCTGGCGGATTTTTCGGGACCCTTTGCCGCCATCATGCCCATGGTCAGCCCGGCCCGCGAAGGCGTGGTCAATTGGTGGAATGCCGAAGTCGGCGCCAAGCTGGGCGTCAAGCTCGAACTCAAGAGCTACGACACCCGCTACGACACGGCCCAGACCGCCAGCCTGTGGCCGGGCGTGCTGGCCACCAAGCCCCTGATTGGCCTGTCGCTGGGCGGCCCCGACGTGTCGGCCCTGCAGCAGCGCCTGCCCACCGACAAGGTGCCCATGATCTTGGGCTCGGCCGCCACCGGCTTTAGCTGGCGCAACAACCAGTGGGTGATGTCGACCCGGCCCACTTTTGTGCACGAGTTCGCCGGCTTTGTGGAGTGGTTCCAGAAAAACAAGGCCGGTGGCAACCGCCCCGTGAAGGTGGCCATGTTCACCACCGAAGCCTCGCCCACCTTTGCCGACCTGGGCAAAGGCATGCAGGCTTACGCCAAGGCCAACCCGGCCATGATCAACATGGTCGAGATGGTCTATGTGGAGCCCCAGCCCGCCGATGTGACGCTGCAGCTGCGCCGCGTGCTCAACGCCGGTGCTGAGCTTATTTTGGTGCCCACCAACATCCAGCAGGCGGTGGCCGTGCGGCGCGCCATGCAGGCTCTCGGCAAGAACGTGCCCATTGCGCTGAGCGTGCACAACTCACCGTCCATGATTCAAAAGCTGGTGGGCAGCATGGAGGCCATGAACGGCGACTACGAGGTGCACTCGGGTGTGATTGCCAGCGACGAAGACTCCGAGGCAAAGCGCTTTTTTGACCTGCTGACCACCAAATACGGCATGAAAGCGCCCTGGCACCCGCTCAGCACCATTGGCATCAGCCAGTCCCTGGTGATGGTGCGCGCAGTGGAAGCGGCCGCCCGCAAGCACGGCGGCGACAAGCTGACCGGCGAGTTGCTGCACAAGGTCTTGCTGGACACCAACTTCCCCGGCAAAGACTTCTTCGGCTTTGTGGGCGGCGACATCGACTACTCCACCGAGGCGCCCTTCCCCACCGGTGATCCGCGCGTGAACATCGGCCAGGTGGTGGGCGGCAAGCTGACCTCCGTGGCCAGAAACGCCCCAGTGCCCAAGCTGGTCAAGTGGTAAAGCCGAGAGCCTGAGCGTGAGCCAAGCCCTGATCGCCCTGAACAACGTCGAGGTGCTCTACGCCGACGTGATCCTTTCATTGAAAGGCATCACGCTGGAGGTGGCCTCGGGGGGGTGCACGGTGCTGCTGGGTCCCAACGGGGCGGGCAAGAGCACCACGCTCAAGACCATCTCGGGCATGCTGGCGGTGGACGAGGGCCGGGTGGCCTCGGGGCAGGTGCACTTGCTGGGCCAGGACATCACGGGCCGACCAGCCGACCAGATGGTGGCCCAGGGCGTGGTGCACGTGGTCGAGGGCCGCAAGGTGCTGCGCCACATGACGGCCGAGCAAAACCTGGTGGTGGGCGGCCACAAGCTGCCCGGCATGGCCGAGGTCAAGCAGGGGCTCGAACGCATCTACGGCCTGATCCCGCGCCTGGCCGAGCTGCGCACGCGCACCGCCGGCTACCTCTCGGGCGGTGAGCAACAGCTGCTGCTGATAGGCCGCGCCATGATGGCCCAGCCCAAGCTCTTGATGATTGACGAGCCCTCACTGGGCCTGGCCCCGCGCATGGTCAGCGAGATTTTTGAGCTGCTGGCCCGGCTGCGCGCCGAGGGCGTGTCCCTGCTGATCGTCGAGCAACATGCCCAGGCGGCGCTGGACATTGCCGACCACGGTTACATCTTGGAAAACGGCCGCGTGGTGCTCGAGGGCAGCGCCGCCGAGCTGCGCGCCAATGAAGACATCCAGGAGTTCTACCTGGGCAAGCAGGCC
>CANHKH010000041.1 GCA_947460165.1 Comamonadaceae bacterium | reverse complement strand
GAAGGCTGCCGAGTGGCAGTTCAGGCAGTAGTTGACAAAGAGCTTGGCGCCGTTTTGCAAGGCGGGCAAGTCGTTGGTGCGGTTGGGCGCTTTGTCCCAGGCGATGCCTGTGGCGGCCGCTTGCGCGCCAGAGATGAATGCCAAGCTGGCCAGCAGGCCCAGTGCGATATGTTTGATTTTTATCATGGCTTACTTTTCTGCGGCGCTCAGTGTGCGACAAAGTTCACGCGGTCGGGCACAGTCTTGAAGGTGCCCAAGCGGCTCCACCAGGGCATCAACAAGAAAAAGCCGAAGTAAAACAGGGTGCCTATTTGGGAGACGCGCTCATTGATGGGCGAAGGCGGCTTGATGCCCAAGTAACCCAAGACGACAAAGTTCACCACAAACAAGGCATACAGCCATTTGTTCCAGCTCGGACGGTAGCGAATGGACTTGACTTCACTGTTGTCCAGCCAGGGCAAGAAGAACAAAATGATGACCGCACCACCCATGACCACCACGCCCCAGAACTTGGCGTCAATGCTCAGCATCAAGGCAATCAGCGCCACTGCCGCGCCCAAGGCAGCGCCTTTGAGCAGGCCGGGCAGCTTGCCTTTGAGCACGGTCAAGGCGGCTGCACCCACCACGCACAGCACCAGCACGTACATCATCTCTGAGGTGATCGCACGCAGCATGGAGTAGTAAGGCGTGAAGTACCAGACCGGCGCAATGTGCGCGGGGGTCTTGAGCGGATCGGCCGGGATGAAGTTGTTGTACTCCAAGAAGTAGCCGCCGGCCTCAGGCGCAAAAAACACAATGGCCGAGAAAATCAGCAAGAACACACCCACCCCAAAAATGTCGTGCACGCTGTAGTAGGGGTGGAAAGGAATGCCATCCAAAGGAATGCCATTGGCATCTTTCTTGGCCTTGATGTCCACGCCGTCGGGGTTGTTAGAACCCACCTCGTGCAAAGCAATGATGTGCGCGACCACCAAACCGAGCAGCACCAGCGGCACGGCAATCACGTGAAAGGCAAAAAAGCGGTTGAGCGTGGCGTCACCGACCACGTAGTCGCCGCGGATCAGCAAGGCGAGATCTGGCCCGATGAAGGGAATGGCGGCAAACAAATTCACGATCACCTGGGCGCCCCAGTAGCTCATTTGGCCCCAAGGCAGCAGGTAACCCATGAAGGCTTCGGCCATCAGGCACAGGAAAATCGCGCAACCAAAGACCCAAACCAGTTCGCGCGGTTTGCGGTAGCTGCCATAAATCAGGCCACGGAACATGTGCAGGTAAACCACCACAAAGAAGGCGCTGGCACCGGTGGAGTGCATGTAGCGAATCAGCCAGCCATAGGGCACATCGCGCATGATGTACTCCACAGAGGCAAAAGCCTGCGCCGCGTCGGGCTTGTAGTTCATCGTCAAGAAAATGCCTGTGACGATCTGTATCACCAGCACCAAGAGCGACAAAGCCCCAAACACGTACCAAATGTTGAGGTTCTTGGGAGCGTAGTACTCGCTCATGTGGTCTTTGAACAGCTGGGTCGCTGGGAAGCGGTTGTCCACCCAGTTCATCAGCTTGGCGCCCGCAGGGGCGTCAGGGGAAATAGTTTTGAATTCTGCCATTTGAGTTTCCTAATCTATGGACGAACCGCCCGCAGCACCATAGCCAAAGTGCGGTTCAGACGAGCCTCAAGCTTTTTTGTCTTCGCCGATCAGCAGCCGCGTGTCTGAGAGGTACATGTGCGGCGGCACTTCCAAATTGTCTGGCGCGGGTTTGTTTTTGAACACGCGGCCCGCCACGTCAAAGGTGGAGCCGTGGCAGGGGCACAAAAAGCCGCCTTGCCAGTCGTCAGGCAAAGAAGGCTGCGCGCCGGCCTGCAGCTTGTCGATGGGCGAGCATCCCAGGTGCGAGCAAATGCCCACGGCCACCAGCACTTCGGGCTTGATGGAGCGGTGCGTGTTGCGGGCGTAAGCAGGGGTCAACTCGTTGGGCTTGCGCTCGGACTTGGGGTCGGCCAATTGCGATTCGGTCTTTTTGAGACCTTCGAGCTGTTCGGGCGTGCGCCTGACAATCCACACTGGCTTGCCACGCCATTCCACGGTGACTTTTTCACCTGGCTTGAGGGCCGAAATATCGACCTCGACCGCAGCGCCTGCAGCCTTGGCCCGCTCGGAAGGCTGGAAGGAGCTGATGAAAGGCACGGCCACGGCGGCGGCACCTGCACCGCCCACGGCAGCGGTGGTCAGGATCCAGTTTCTTTTAGAGGGGTCTGCGGGCACCGAAGACACGGAGGCCGCACTGGGTGTGCTGCTGGCTTGAGACATGAAGATCCTTGAAAAACTCACTCAAATAAGGTCATCGGGGATAACCCGTTATTGTAGCGGAGGCTGTCAAGCTGCATCCAGGCCCCTCCAAGGCCCTGAAAGGCTGGCACAGGCGCCCACCTCCTCCTGCTGCTTGCAGACGTGGGCAAAGCGCTTGCTTCTTAGTCAGACCACACGCACACCCGATAAAGTTAATATTTATTAACTATTTTTAGGCGTATCCTGCAGCTCCTGCGTTTTTCATCCATGACTTTCAATAGGAATAAAACCATGAGCATCTCCAGTGAATTCAAAGAATTTGCCCTCAAAGGCAATGTGATTGACCTGGCCATTGGCGTGATCATAGGCGCGGCTTTTGCGCGCTTGGTCGACTCCATGGTGGGCGACCTGATCATGCCTTTGGTGGCAGCAGCCATAGGGAAAATCGATTTCTCCAACCTGTTTGTGGTGCTGGGTAGCATTCCGCCAGGCACGGCCAGCACGCTGGAGGCCTTGAAAAAGGCGGGCGTGCCGGTCTTCGCCTATGGGCAGTTCATCACCGTCAGCGTGAACTTCTTGATCTTGGCCTTTGTGATTTTCATGATGGTCAGGCAGATCAATCGGCTCAAGCGCCAAGAACCCGCCCCTGTGCCGCCCGCCGCCCCTGCCGAGGCCCAAGACGTGGTCTTGCTCAGAGAAATTCGCGATCAGCTCAAAGCACAGCGCCAGGGCTGAGCGCGCGGACGCTCCACTGGCGGGCCAAATGCATGGCGGCCAGCAGGCTGGAGGCATCGGCACGGCCCGTGCCCGCCAGGTCAAAGGCGGTACCGTGGTCAGGGCTGGTGCGCAGCAGGGGCAGGCCCAGGGTGACATTGACCCCGTGTTCCAGCCCCAGGTACTTCACGGGAATCAGCCCCTGGTCGTGGTACATGGCAATGACCACATCAAAGCCCCCAGGCTGCCCCGCCTCTGCGCGGGCGCGCATGAAGATGGTGTCTGGCGCATAAGGGCCGCTGGCCAGCATGCCCTGGGCCTGCGCCGCTTCAATGGCCGGCCCGATGAGCTCCAGCTCTTCTCGGCCAAACAAGCCCCCCTCGCCCGCATGGGGGTTGAGCCCAGCCACCGCCATGCGGGGTGGCCGACCCAAAGCCACACTCAGGCTGGCGTGGGTGATGCGCAAGGTCTCCAAAACCCTGAGCACCGTCACTTGGTCCAGTGCCTGACGCAATGACAAGTGGATGCTGACCAGCACCGTGCGCAACTCGGGGTTGGCCAGCATCATGCGGACCGGCATGTCGGCCACGGTCAGGCCTGCAAATCTGGCCGCCTCGGCCTGCAAGAGTTCGGTGTGCCCGGGAAACTGCGACCAAGGCAGACCTGCCGCTGCCAAGGCCTCTTTGTGAATGGGCGCTGTCACCAGGGCCGCGGCCTGTCCCGCCAGCACCACCTGCGCCCCGGCCACGATGGACTGCGCCGCCGCCAGACCCGCAGCTGCGCTGATGTGGCCAAAGGCCGGCAAGGCCAGGGGCGTGCAGGCCTGCAAGACGCCCACACAAGCCGGCGGCAAGGCGGCGGCATCGTCCAGGCTATGCAATTCGGCCAGCGCCAAGGGCAGCTGGGCCAAACCCGGCAAAGACTTGGCGCGCCGCATGGCAGCCACATCGCCCATGACCACGCAGGCGCCCAAGTCTGCCGGCCAGGCGTTCAGGGCCTTGAGGATGATCTCCGGGCCTATGCCTGCGGCATCGCCCATGCTGATGACCAAGGGCTTCATGCGGGATTGTCGATGTCAATGAACTGGTGAAAAAGGCCCAACTGCTCAGCCACATGACCGGCTGCAGCAGGCGCGCCATAGCGCTCCGAGGCATGGTGACCGCAGGCCATGAAGCTGACCCCCATTTCACGGGCGTAATGCGCCTGCGGCTCTGAGATTTCACCGGTGATGAAGGCCTGAGCCCCGGCGGCGATGGCCGCCTCAAAGTGGCCTTGCGCGCCGCCTGTGCACCAGGCAATGCGCTCTACAGGCCCGTCGCGGCCGGTCACCAGGGTCACGGGGCGACCCAGCGCACGCTCAGTGTGTTGCGCCAACTCTGCAGGACTGGCAAAGTCTGCTGCCCCCACGCGCTGACCCAGCCAGCCCAGGGCTTGGTCGCCAAAGCGCCCGGCCAGCCCGTCATAGGCCTGCAAACCCAGGCGCAGACCCAGCTGGGCGTTGTTGCCCAGCAGGGGGTGCGCGTCGAGCGGCAGGTGATAAGCGAACAAATTGATCTCGTGCTTGAGCAGCAAGGCCAGGCGCTGCTTCATCCAGCCGGTGACGCGCCCGTCTTGGCCACGCCAAAACAGGCCATGGTGCACAAACACCGCGTCGGCCTCGCAGGCCACGGCCGCCTCAATCAGGGCCAAGCTGGCGGTGACCCCAGAGACGATGCGCCTGACCACGGGCCGGCCCTCGACCTGCAGCCCGTTGGGGCCGTAGTCCTTGAAGCGCTCGGGCTGCAGCAAGCGGTCGAAGTGGGCCAGCAGCGCTTGCCGATCCACGCTGTGGACGGCCTCGGCTGACGCACGCTCAAGGGCTGGACTGTCAGCGCTTGGCGCCAGACTCAAGGGGGAATAGAGGTCAGACATCAGCGAATTATGTCTCCCGAGCGTGGGCGGGATTTGCGGTGAAAATGAAAGCTTTTCCAGTCCTTGGATGCGGCGCGTTGTGCCCTGATACAGACCCCATGCGCAAAATTTGGTTGCTTTTTTCTCAATCTGTCACCGTCTTGCTGGCCGCTTATTTTGTGGTGGCCACGCTCAAACCAGACTGGCTGAACCGGCGTCCCCCCGCAGGCGGTGTGTCCGTGATCGAGGCGCCAGCCAGCGGCGCGGTCAAGCTGGCAGCGCCTGGCAGCTTCAGCGCGGCCGCCAAGGCCGCGTCTGGGGCGGTGGTCAGCATCACCGCCAGCAAAACAAACCGCAGCCCCCAGGCACAGGACCCGTGGTTCCGCTTTTTCTTTGGTGACCAGCCCGAAGGTGAGCCCCAGACCGGCCTGGGCAGCGGGGTCATCGTCAGCCCCAGCGGCTACATCCTGACCAACCACCATGTGATTGAGGGCGCTGACAACATCGAGGTCAGCCTCAACGACCAGCGCAAAGCGAGAGCTCGGGTGGTGGGGGTGGACCCGGAAACTGATTTGGCCGTGCTCAAAATTGAACTCGACCGCCTGCCCGTGGTGGTGCTGGGCAACTCCGATGACCTGGAGATCGGCGACCAGGTGCTGGCCATTGGCAACCCGTTTGGCGTGGGTCAAACGGTGACCAGCGGCATCATCTCAGCGCTGGGCCGCAACCAGTTGGGCATCAACGTGTTTGAAAATTTCATCCAGACCGATGCCGCCATCAACCCAGGCAACTCTGGCGGCGCGCTGGTCGACACGCAAGGCCGTCTGCTGGGCATCAACACCGCCATTTATTCACGCTCTGGCGGCTCCATGGGCATTGGTTTTGCCATTCCCGTGTCCACCGCCCGGCAGGTGCTCGACTCCATCGTGCGCGATGGCCAGGTGGTTCGGGGCTGGATAGGGGTGGAGCCGCAAGAGCTCAATGCGGAGTTGGCCGAGACCTTCAAGGTGCGCAGCAAGACCGGCGTCATCATCACCGGCGTGCTGCAAAACGGCCCGGCCGCCCAAGCGGGCGTGCGCCCTGGCGACGTGATCGTCTCGGTGGCCGGTCAGCCTGTGAAAAATGTCACCGAGTTACTCAGCGCGGTGGCCGCTTTGCAACCTGGCACGGCCTCCAAGCTGGGGGTGGAGCGGCGCGAAGGCAGCATGGAAATACAGGTGACACCGGGCAAGCGCCAACAGGCCAAACGGCAGCGCTGACCGCAGTTTCAGGACAGGCTGACCAATTTCAGGGCTTGGCAGCCTCATCGCTGTCTTTGTTGGGAGCCTTGGTTTGCGAGAGAAAAAGGCTGGCTGCAATGATGCCCACCTCGTACAAACTGCCCACCACGGCCAACAACATCAACATGGAGCCGGCGTCAGGCGGCGTGACCAGGGCGGTGCCCACGGCAGCGATCACCCAAAAGTAGCCACGCCACTCGCGCAGCTGGGCCACCGTCAAAACGCCCATGCGCACCAACAAGACCACGGCCACCGGCACTTCAAAGGCCAAGCCAAAGGCCAGGAACATGCCCAGCACAAAGCTGAGGTAGGCCTCAATGTCAGGGGCAGCGGTGATGGACTTGGGCGCAAAGCTTTGGATGAACTTGAACACCTGGCCAAAGACCAGGAAGTACGAAAACGCCACGCCCATGAAAAACAGCAAGGTGCTGGAGACCACCAGCGGGAGCACCAGTTTTTTCTCATGCGAGTAAAGACCGGGCGCGACAAAAGCCCATACTTGGTAAAGCACCACGGGCAAGGCCAGCATGAAGGCGGCCATGAACAAAATTTTGATGGGCACCACAAAGGGCGACACCACGTTGGTGGCAATCAAGGTGGCGCCAGGCGGCAAAGTGGCCACCAAGGGTGCGGCCATCAGGTCGTAGAGCGCGCTGGGGCCAGGGAAGAGCGCGAGCACACCCGCCATCACACCTATGGCCAAGACGGCCTTGAGCAGCCGATCGCGCAACTCCTTGAGGTGCTGCACAAAAGGCTGTTCGGTGCCGGCCAGCTCGTCTGGCTTGGGGTTCTGCGGATCGCTCATGGGGGTGAAATTCTGCGGTTCAGGGGCTGTGAGCAAAAAGCCCGGACTTCAGGCATGCGGGCTGGGCTTGGGCCGGTAACGCGCCACACGCGCGGCACCTGACAAGGCTTTGGTGCGCACACCCGAGCGCGACTTGTACCACTGCGGCATGGCGCCCTGCTTGACGCGCCACTTTTTTCCAGGGTGTTTGTACTCGGGAAAGGTGGACATGGAAGGCACATAACCCGAGTTGCTGTCGGAGGTCAACGAGGAAGTCGCTTCTCCCCAAGAGCTTTCCAAGTCACTGGCCGTGGTCTGCACAGAGGTTTCGACATCGCGGGCCGCAGATTCGACGGTGTCCCTCATTTTCTTGAGCTCTTCGAGGTCCATGGTCCGATTGACCTCGTCCTTGACATCGGCCACATAGCGCCTGGCCTTGCCCAGCAGGGCCCCAAAAGTGCGGGCCACACGGGGCAATTTATCAGGGCCGATCACGATCAGAGCGATAGCGCCTATCAGCGCTATTTTGGAGATGCCGAGGTCGATCATGTCAATCGCAGGCCAAGGATGGGCAGCGCATCCCTGACATCATCAAGACTTGGCGCGTGCCTGCACGTCAATGGTGTTTTTGTCGGGCTGAACGGCGGCTTGGTTGGCCACCTGGGCCGACGCTGGGGCGGCGGGCTCTTCAGCCGGTGGCGCATTGCCGTCTTTGACGCCGTCCTTGAAGCCCTTGACCGCACTGCCCAGGTCTGAGCCCATGCCCCTGAGCTTTTTGGTGCCAAACACCATCACCACAATCAACAGCACGATCAGCCAGTGCCAAATAGAAAACGAACCCATGTTTAGCTCCTGAATAGGTGACCCGAGGTTGGGTCTCTCACAAAACTGGCAGATTCTATAGACCTTGCAAGACAAAGCCCCTGCGCCAAGCTAAGTCCTTGGCGGCGACTCGCCAGTTCAAGCCGCGATCGCTGGCACCCTCAGCCCCGCAACCATGGCCTGGGGCCACCCATGACATGCCAGTGCAGGTGGTGCACCTCCTGCCCGCCTTCGGCGCCGGTGTTGGTGAGCATGCGAAAACCACCCTCGGGGTAAGGCTTGCAGCCTTGCTCCAGGGCCAAGCGCGGCGCCAGCGCCATCATGCGCCCGAGCAAGGCTTCGTGCTCGGCGCCCACCTGGGCCATGGAAGCAATGTGCTGGCGCGGGATGATCAAAAAATGCACGGGTGCCCAGGGATTGATGTCGTGGAAGGCAAAGATCTCCTCGTCTTCGTAGACCTTGCGGCTGGGAATTTTGCCGGCAGCGATTTTGCAAAAAATGCAGTTGTCAGGGGCGTGCGAGCTCTGGCTCATGGGCGTTGGATCAGTGAAGGGTGGGGTCTATGGGCAAGCGGTCGCCGTTAAAGCGCAGCCAGCCCTTGATACAGCGGAAAAGGTACCACAGCAAGACCACAAAGTAGGCGATCCAGCCGGGAACAATGAAAAGCAACCACAGCGGGGCGAGCAGCACCAGCCACAGCAGGGTCCACCAAAAAGTGGCAATCATGTAGCTGTGGTGCGCACGCCAGAGCGCATCGCGCTCGTCGGCACGGCGTATGTAATTGACCACCAGCGCCACCACCGCCAAGGTGCCCCCCGAAAACCAGGCCAGCGAGTGCAGGCCATAAAGGATTTGCATCACCAGGCGGTCACCGGGTGTCTTGTCGTCCAGGCCCAAAGGCGTGACAGTCTGCATGACCGGCTTTCAAGTGAACAGGGAACAGCTCCCCGGGGCTATTTTTCAGCGGCTTCGCGGGCCCGCGCCTTGCGCAAGGCCTTTTCCTCAATGCCACTGGTGCCTTCACGGCGCTCCAACTCGGCCACCACATCGGCCGGCTGCAGACCGTAGTGCGCCAGCGCGATCATGGAGTGAAACCACAAGTCAGCCACCTCGCCGACCAGCTTGGCCTGCAGCGCGGGGGTGAATTCCCGGTCCAGGTCTTTGGCGGCCATCACAGTCTCGGTGGCTTCTTCGCCTATTTTTTTCAAAAAAGCGTCAGGGCCTTTGGCCAGCAGGCGAGCCACATAGCTTTTGTCGGGATCGCCGCCGTGGGCCGGTTTGCGGCTTTCAATGACGGCGGCCAAGCGGGCCAGCGCGTCCAGCGAAGGGTCGTGGGAGCTCATGGTTTTTTGTAGATTTGTGCGGGGTCTTTGAGCACCGGCTCGACCGTGTGCCACTGACCGCCTTCGTAGCGCTGGAAAAAGCAGCTGTGGCGCCCGGTGTGGCAGGCAATGGCGGTGTCCTCGCCGGCTTGCGTGACCTTGAGCAGCACCACGTCGTGGTCGCAGTCCAAGCGAATGTCGTGCACGGTTTGCACATGGCCGGATTCTTCGCCCTTGAACCAGAGCTTGCCGCGCGAGCGGCTGAAATACACCGCCCGGCCCAGCTCGGCGGTTTTTTCCAGCGCCTCGCGGTTCATCCAGGCGAACATCAGCACGTCGCCGGAGCCGGCTTCTTGGGCAATGGCGGGCACCAGGCCCTGGGCGTCCCACTTGACTTGATCGAGCCAGTTCATGAAGTCATCTTACGTGAAGGCAGCGGCTGAGCCGCTGCTTGCCAAGCGTTCAAAGCCTGACGGGAATGCCGCGCTCGGCCATGCGCTGCTTGGCCTGCCCGACGGTGTAGTCGCCATAGTGAAAGATGCTGGCGGCCAAGACGGCGTCGGCGCCGCCTTGTTGCACGCCGTCGGCCAGGTGGTCCAGGTTGCCCACACCGCCTGAGGCAATCACGGGCACGCTGACGGCGTCGCTCACAGCGCGGGTGAGCGCCAGGTCAAAGCCAGACTTGGTGCCGTCGCGGTCCATGCTGGTGAGCAAAATCTCTCCCGCGCCGCGTCTGGCCATCTCGCTGGCCCAGGCCACCGCGTCCAGCCCCGTGTTTTTGCGCCCGCCATGGCTGTACACGTCCCAGCCCGCGCCGCGCACAAGCGCGTCTGCATCGCTGCGGCGCTTGGCGTCTATGGCCACCACAATGCACTGGGCGCCGTATTTTTGCGAGGCGTCTGTGATGACTTGGGGGTTGGCCAGGGCGGCCGAATTGAAGCTGGTTTTGTCGGCGCCCGCATTCAAGAGCCGGCGCACATCGTCCACCGTGCGCACGCCACCGCCCACGGTGAGCGGAATAAACACCTGCGAGGCCACGGCCTCGATGATGTGCAAAATCAAATCGCGCCCGTCGCTGGTGGCCGTGATGTCCAAAAACGTGAGCTCGTCGGCGCCTTGCTCGTTGTAGCGGGCGGCAATTTCCACCGGGTCGCCCGCGTCGCGCAATTGCACAAAGTTCACGCCCTTGACCACGCGGCCACCCGTCACGTCGAGGCAGGGGATGATTCGTTTGGCAAGCATGGCTGAGGGTGTTTGAAAAATAAAGGGTGGCGCGCGGGGCGCCACCGCAAGGCGGGCTGACCGGCTCAGCCGTTCAATTCGTCGGCCCGGGCCTGACCGGCTGCAAAGTCCAAATCGCCGGTGTAAATGGAGCGGCCACAAATGACGCCTTCTACCCCCTCGAACTCAACCTCGCACAGCGCTTCAATGTCAGCCAAATTAGACAGGCCGCCCGAGGCGATGACAGGAATCGTGAGTGCCTGGGCCAGGCGCACGGTGGCCTCGATGTTGATGCCCGAGAGCATGCCGTCGCGGCCTATGTCGGTGTAGATCACCGACTCGACGCCGTAGTCCTGGAACTTTTTGGCCAAATCCACCACCTCGTGGCCGGTGAGTTTGCTCCAGCCGTCGGTGGCGACCTTGCCGTCTTTGGCGTCCAGGCCGACGATGATGTGGCCGCCAAAGGCGGTGCAAGCGTCTTGCAAAAAGCCAGGGTTTTTGACGGCCGCCGTGCCAATGATCACGTAGCGCAGGCCCGCATCGAGGTAGCGCTCAATGGTGTCGAGGTCGCGGATGCCGCCGCCCAGTTGCACATCGACTTCACTGCCCACTTCTTTGAGGATTTTGCGGATGGCCTGCTCGTTTTTGGGCTTGCCCGCAAACGCGCCATTGAGGTCCACCAAATGCAAGCGCCGCGCGCCTTTGTCCACCCAGGTCCTGGCCATGGCGGCCGGGTCTTCACCGAAGGTGGTGACCTGGTCCATATCGCCTTGCTTGAGGCGCACGCACTGTCCGTCTTTCAGGTCAATGGCAGGAATAAGAAGCATGTTCAGAGCAGGCAGAGCCTAAAAAAGCCAAGGTTGGCGGGACGAATGCACGAAAAAAAGGGGCCACCAGCACAGTGCTCATGGCTGCCAATGCAGAAAATTTCGGTAAAGCATCAAGCCATGCTCGGCGCTTTTTTCCGGGTGAAACTGGGCTGCAAAAATATTATCTCGGGCCACCGCCGCCGTAAAGCGGCCACCGTAGTCGGCCTCGCCCACGGTGTGGCGCGCATCCGACGGACGGGCGTAAAAACTGTGCACAAAGTAAAAGTAGGCCGCATCGGGAATGCCTTGCCACAAGGCATGGGGGCCTCGTGCGCCTGGGGTTTGCATGACCTGGTTCCAGCCCATTTGCGGCACCTTGAAGCGGCTGCCGTCTGGCTGCAGGCGACCGGCCAAGTCAAAGCGCAGCACCTCACCCGGAATCAGGCCCAAGGCCGGGGTGGGCTGGCCGGCCAGCCCCTCATGGCTTTGATCCAACAACATTTGCATGCCCACGCACACGCCAAAAAGCGGCTTGTGGGCGGCGGCGTGGAGCACGGCCTGGCGCAGGCCAGACTCGTCGAGCGCGCGCATGCAGTCGGGCATGGCACCCTGGCCGGGCAACACCACCCGGTCGGCAGCCATCACTTCAGCGGCACTCGCCGTGACCTTGACCTCGTGGCCGGTGGCTTGCGCCACATGCAGCACGGCCTGCGAGACCGAGCGCAGGTTGCCCGAGCCGTAATCGACGACTGCAACGGTTTTAGAGGACATGGGGAGCAGGCAGCGCCAAGGGAAAAACCAAGAGGCAAGGGATCAGAGCGATCCCTTGGTCGAAGGAATGGTGCCCGCAGCGCGGGGGTCGATCTCGAGCGCCATGCGCAAGGCCCGTGCAAACGCTTTGAACACCGTCTCGGCCTGGTGGTGGGCGTTTTCACCGCGCAGATTGTCAATGTGCAAGGTGATGAAGGCGTGGTTGACCAGCCCCTGGAAAAACTCAAAAGCCAGCTGGGTGTCAAACTGGCCGATCATGCCGCTCTTGAAGGGCACATGCATGACCAAGCCGGGCCGGCCCGAAAAATCGACGACCACGCGCGACAGCGCCTCGTCCAAGGGCACGTAGGCATGGCCGTAGCGGCGCAGGCCTTTTTTGTCGCCCACGGCCTTGGCCAGGGCCTGGCCCAGGGTGATGCCCACGTCTTCCACGGTGTGGTGGCCGTCGATGTGAAGGTCGCCCTCGCAGACGATGTCCAAGTCAATCAGGCCGTGGCGGGCGATTTGGTCGAGCATGTGGTCAAAAAAACCAATGCCGGTGGACAGCCGCGACTGGCCCGTGCCGTCCAAATTGATCTTGACGGTGATCTGGGTCTCGGCCGTGTGGCGGCTGACCTCCGCAGTGCGAGGGGTGGCCGGGATCGCAAGGGAAAGGGAGGTCATAGGCTTTGTTGGAGGGCTTGCAGCATCTGCCGGTTTTCGTCGGCGGTGCCCACGGTCAGGCGCAGGCAGTTGGTGAGCAAAGCGTGCATTTTAGAAACGTTTTTCACCAGCACACCGCGCGCTTTCATCCCATCAAAGACAGAGGTGGCGCGCTCACCGTCCCCTGCCAGGCGCACCAGCACCATGTTGGCGTCGCTCTTGAAGGGCTGCACACCGGGCAACTGAGCCAGATCGGCGATCAATTGCTCGCGCGCTTGCACCAAGGCGCTGGCCTGTTGCGCAAACTCGGCCCGGTGCTCCAGCGCAAAAAGCGCGCATTCGCCATTGAGCACGCTGATGTTGTAGGGCGGGCGCACCTTGTCGATCTGCTCAATCAGCGCTTGCGGGCCCACCATGTAGCCCAGGCGCACGCCGGCCAAGCCAAATTTGCTCAGCGTGCGCATGAGCAGCACATGGCGGTGGCCGGCCAGGCGCTGCATGTAGCTTTTGCTGGCAAAGGGCTGGTAGGCCTCGTCCATGACCACCAAACCGCCTTGCTCGCCCACAGCCTCGATGATGGCCTCGACCGCCGCATCGTCCCAGAGGTTGGCCGTGGGGTTGTTGGGGTAGGCCAGGTAAGTGATGGCAGGCTTGTCCCGCGCGATGGCGGCCAGCATGGCCGGCAGGTCCAGCTCGAAGTCGGGGGTGAGCGGCACGCCTATGAACTTGAGCCCTTGGAGCTGCGCGCTCATGGCGTACATGACAAAGCCGGGCACAGGCGCGAGGATGGCCGCGCCCGGCACGTCGCAAGCCATGGCCAACAGGGAAATCAGCTCGTCTGAGCCATTGCCCAGCATCAGCTCAAAACCGGGGGGCACCTGCGCGTACTCGGCCAAGGCCTGGCGCAAATCATTCACGCGGCTGCCGGGATAGCGGTTGAGGGCCAGCGCGCCCAAGCGCTGACCCAGCTCGGCCTGCAGCTCGGGCGGCAGTCGGTGCGGGTTCTCCATAGCGTCGAGTTTGACCATGCCGGTCGAGTCTTGGACGGCATAGGCGTGCATGGACTGCACGTCCTGGCGGATCAGGCGCAAGAGTTGGGGGTCCAGGGCGGTGCTCACGCGGGCTTCCTCATGGGGGGAACAGGGCTCATGCGCAACTCGGCTGCACGGGCATGGGCCTGCAGGCCCTCGCCGTAGGCCAGTTCTGCAGCCGTGCGGCCCAGCACTTGCGCACCTGCTGGGCTGACCTCAATCAGGCTGGAGCGCTTTTGGAAATCGTAGACACCCAGGGGGCTGGAAAAGCGCGCCGTGCCGCTGGTGGGCAGCACATGGTTGGGGCCGGCGCAGTAGTCGCCCAGCGACTCGCTGGTGTAGGCGCCCATGAAGATGGCGCCCGCGTGCTTGAGCAAAGGTTCCCAGCGGCCAGGCTCTTGGCTGGAGATTTCCAGGTGCTCGGGGGCAATGCGGTTGCTGATGGCGCAAGCTTCCTCCATGCTGCGCGTGAGGATGAGCGCGCCGCGGCCATTCAGGCTTTGGCGGATGATCTCTCGCCTGGGCATCTCGGGCAGCAGGCGGTCTATGGACCGCTGGACCTCGGCGATGTAGGCCGCATCGGGGCACAGCAAAATGCTTTGCGCGAGCTCGTCG
>CANHKH010000040.1 GCA_947460165.1 Comamonadaceae bacterium | reverse complement strand
TGCAGGCCCTCGACCATGGCCGCCAGGATGTGCGCCGGCTCTTCGCTGCGCGGGTTGTCGCTGGTCAACACCAGCCGGTCGGCGCCTAGCTCGGCGGCTGCAGCCATGAGAGGGCGTTTGGATGGGTCACGGTCGCCACCGCAGCCGACCACACACCACAGCTGCCCGCCCCGGCTTTGGGCCACGGGGCGCAGGGCCGCCAGCACCTTGTCAAGGGCATCAGGCGTGTGGGCGTAGTCCACCACCACCAAGGGCTGGCCTTGGCCACCCAAGCTGTCCATGCGGCCGGGCACGGGGCTGAGCTGGCCGCACACGCGCACCGCCTCGGCCAGCGGAACGCCGCGCGTGCGCAGGGCAGCGATGACGCCCAGCACATTGGCCACGTTGTAGTGGCCGACCACAGGCGCATGAACGGTGTGCACCTCACCACCGGCTTCCAGCACCTCAAAATCGAGCCCTTGGGCACCATGGCGGATGTCCCTGGCCTGCAGGCGGGCGCGGCCCGTGCACGAGGTGGTCCAGCAGTCCAGGGCAGGGCGGCCAGCCAGCGCATCGGCCAGGCGCGCGCCTTGGGCGTCGTCAATGTGGACGACGGCCGCTTGCAACTGTGGCCAGTCAAACAGGCGGGCTTTGGCCTGCCAATAAGCGGCCATGTCGCCGTGGTAGTCCAGGTGGTCTTGGGTGAAGTTGGTGAAGATGGCGCAGCGTATGCGCGTGCCATCGAGCCTGCGCTCTTGCAGGCCAATCGACGAGGCCTCCATGGCGCAGGCCACAAAGCCCAGGTCGGCCAGGCGCTGGAGCTCGCTTTGCAGCAGCACCGGGTCGGGCGTGGTCAAGCCGTTGGCCACCATGGCGCCGGGCTCTCCAATGCCCAAGGTGCCCACCAAAGCGCAGCGCTGGCCCAACAGCGACAGGGCCTGCGCCAGCCACCAGGCGGTGCTGGTCTTGCCGTTGGTGCCAGTCACAGCCAACACGTCCAGGCGGTTGCTGGGCTCGCCAAAAAAGGCCGAGGCCAGGGGGGCGGCGGCGGCGCGCAAACCGTCATACAAGCCCAGGCGCGGATCATGGAGGTCCAGGCCGAGTTGTTCAGCGCCTTCGCGCTCCATCAGGCAGGCTGCAGCGCCCGCCTGCAACACGGCGGGCACAAAGCGGCGGGCGTCGGTGGCGGCTCCCGGCCAGGCCAAAAAGCCGTCTCCGCCTTGCACCTGGCGGCTGTCGGCGCGCAAGGTGCCCAAAATGCGCAAACGCAGCCAGTCGGCCGCTTGCGTGGGGGTGCTGAGAACGACGCTCAAAACGACTCCGCCACGGGGTTGGTCACGATCTGCGGCTTGACCGCCATGTCTGGCGGCACCCCCATCATGCGCAAGGTTTGTTGCACTGTTTCGGCAAACACAGGCGCAGCCACGTCGCCACCGTAGTAGCGGCCGTTGCTGGGCTCGTCGATCATCACGCCCACCACGATGCGTGGGTTTTCAATGGGCGCCAGGCCGACAAAGAAACCTCGGTATTTTTTAGCCGAGTAGCCCTTGCCTTCTTGCTTGTGTGTGGTGCCGGTTTTGCCGCCCACGGAGTAGCCAATGGTCTGGGCTTTTTGGGCCGTGCCGCCGGGCTGCGTGACCAGTTGCAGCATCTGACGCATGGCAATGGCGTTCTTGTCTTGGAACACGCGCACACCGGCCACCGGCTCGGTGGTTTTGAGCAGGCTCACGGGCACCAGGTCACCGTCGCGGGCAAACACGGTGTAAGCATGGGTGAGCTGGAACAGCGAGGCCGACAGACCGTAGCCATAGCTCATGGTGGCCTGTTCAATGGGCCGCCAGCTCTTGTAGGGCCGCAGCCGCCCGCTCACCGCCCCTGGAAAGGGAATGTTGGGCTTTTGACCAAAACCGGCCTGCGCCAAGCCCTCCCACATTTCTTTGGGCTGCAACTGCATGGCGAGCTTGACCGTGCCCACGTTGCTCGATTTTTGGATCACCTGGGCCACGCTGAGCAGGCCCTGGGGATGGGCATCGCTGATGGTGGCGCCGCCTATGGTCAAACGGCCTGGCGCCGTCTGGATCATGCTGTCGCTGCGAGCCAGGCCCTTGTCCATGGCCATCGCGACGGCAAAGGGCTTCATGGTCGAGCCCGGCTCAAAGGTGTCGGTGAGCGCGCGGTTGCGCAACTGCGCGCCGCTCAAGTTCACCCGTTTGTCAGGGGTGTAGCTGGGGTAGTTGGCCAGGGCCAGCACCTCGCCGCTTTGCGCGTCCAGCACCACCACACTGCCGGCTGCGGCTTTGTGCTCAATGACGGCGTCGCGCAGTTTTTGGTAGGCAAAGAACTGCACCTTGGAGTCTATGGACAGCTGCAGGTCTTGGCCATCGACAGGGGGCACCTGCTCGCGCACGTCTTCGACCACGCGGCCCAAACGGTCTTTGATGACGCGGCGTGAACCGGCGCGGCCGGCGAGCTGTTTTTCAAAGGTCAGCTCCACGCCTTCTTGGCCCAGGTTCTCCACATTGGCAAAACCCACCACGTGGGCGGCGGCCTCACCGTCGGGGTACTGGCGCTTGTAGCCCTTGCGCTCGTAAATGCCTTTGATGCCCATCTCGGCAATCTGGCGGGCCACCGGCTCGCTGACTTGGCGCTTGAGCCAGACAAAGGTCTTGTCCTCGTCGGCCAGCTTTTTTTGCAGTTCAGGCAGCGGCACTTCCATCAGGCGGGCCAGTTGCGCCAGCTGCTCGGGGGTGGCGTTGACATCCTCCGGAATCGCCCAAATGCTGGGCGCCGGCACGTTGTAGGCCAGCACCAGACCATGGCGGTCCATGATGCGGCCCCGGCTGGCGGGCAGTTCCAAGGTGCGGGCAAAACGCACCTCACCCTGGCGCTGGTAAAACGCATTGCCCAGCACCTGCACATAGGCAGCGCGGCCGGCCAGCACGGCAAAGCCCAGGGCGATGGCCGCCACAATGAATTTGCTGCGCCACACCGGCGTGGGGCTGGCCAGCAAGGGGCTGGCGCCGTAACGCACGCTGCGGCTCATGGCTTGGCCGCCTCTTTGAGCGTGACGTAATGCGTGATGGCCGGCGTGACCGTGCGCATGAGCAGCGTGTCTTTGGCAATTTTCTCCACCCGCAGCGGTGTGGCCTGGGCTCGCTTTTCGGCCTGCAAGCCTTCATGCGCGACATCGAGCTTGCGCGCCAGTGCGCCGGCCTTTTCAAGCTCGACGAACAAACGCCGCGATTCGTACTGCACATGCACCAAATACATGGCAGTGCCAAGCACGGCCAGGATCAGCACCAGGTTCAGGCGAATCATGCGTGCTCCGTGCGCTGGGCCACGCGCATGACGGCGCTGCGGGCGCGGGGGTTGTCCGTGACCTCTTGGGCCGAAGGCTTGATCCGGCCCAGGGCTTGCAGCCGCATGGGCTGAGCGGGCGCAAAAGGTGCACGGCGGTCGTAGACCTCGCGCGACTGGGCAGCGATGAACTGCTTGACGATGCGGTCTTCCAGGGAGTGAAAGCTGATCACGACCAAACGGGCTCCGGGCTGTAACACGTGAAGCGACGCCTCTAGCGCCTGTTGCAACTCTTCAAGCTCGGCGTTGATGAAAATCCGAAAAGCTTGAAATGTGCGCGTTGCAGGGTCCTTGCCCGGTTCGCGGGTTTTGACCGCGCCAGCCACGACTTGGGCCAACTCGGTGGTGCTTCCAAAAGGGCCCCGCTCTTGGCGCCTACGATCAATCGCCTTTGCAATCGGCCCAGCAAACCGTTCCTCGCCATAGTCACGGATGACCTCCGTCATGTGTTCGACCGAGGCGTCGGCCAGCCACTGCGCCACGCTCAGGCCGCGGGTGGTGTCCATGCGCATGTCCAGCGGGCCGTCGTGGCGAAATGAAAACCCCCGCGAGGCATCGTCTATCTGTGGTGAGCTCACGCCCAAGTCCATCAGCAGGCCCAGCGCCGAGGCCAGAGGTAAATCGCCAAGCTGGGCAAAGCCTTGGTGGCGAATGGTCAAGCGCGCATCGCTGGCGGCCAGGCGCTCGGCCTCGGCCACCGCCTCGGGGTCCTTGTCGAAGACCGTCAGTCTCCCCAGGGGCGAGAGTTGCGAGAGGATCAAGCGCGAGTGCCCACCTCGGCCAAAGGTAGCGTCGATGTAGTGGCCGTCCGGCTGCACCGAAAGAGCGTCTACCGCTTCTTTCAACAAGACGGTGTGATGAATCCATGGGCTAGGCACCGCCGTCTTTCTTAAAAAGAAAAATCCTTGAAGACGTCAGGCATCTCGCCCTTCATCTGCTCGGCCTCCTGCGCGGCATAAGTGGCCGCGTCCCACAGCTCGAAATAGCCGCCCATGCCCAAGAGCACGGTGTCGCGGCTGATGCCGGCGGCCGTGCGCAGCTCGGGCGAGACCAAGACGCGGCCGCTGGCGTCCATTTCCACGTCCATGGCGTTGCCCAGAAAGATGCGCTTCCACCACTGGGCTTGCATGGGCAGGGCGGCGATGCGCTCGCGGAACTTTTCCCATTCGCTGCGCGGGAACACCATGAGGCAGCCGTGCGGGTGTTTGGTAATGGTGAGTTGGCCCGCTGCGGTGGCCGTCAGGACGTCACGGTGCCGAGTCGGCACCGCCAGCCTACCCTTGGCATCGAGAACGACAGATGACGCGCCTTGAAACACTTATGACCTGACCTATGAAAACACTTTTCACCACAAAAATGCACTTTTCACCACTTTATCAGGAAAGTTTCGAGAATCAATAGCGCTTGAACAAAAATATTCCAATGAAATCAATGACTTAGAGTGCTTTTCAAACATGTCTTGCGTTTAAAAAGCTAAGAAAATGAAGCACTTAGCAGAGCCATTGAATGTGTTTGATGAAGGCTTGAGCTGACCCAAGCAGCCCGGCACGCTTGCACAGGCCGCCTGCGACCGCGCCGTGCAGTGCCCATGGCCGCCGATAGACCGCAAACCCGCAGGACGGCCAAAAACGACTGTGGCCCTTGACGGGCCACATTGAAAACAAAAGATAAATTCGGTCAGTCGCCGAACATTTTTTGCCTCAGCTCGCGGCGCTGCTGCGCCTCCAGCGACAAGCTGGCTGTGGGGCGCGCAATCAGGCGGCCCACGCCAATGGCTTCGCCAGTCTCGTCGCAATAGCCGTAATCACCGTTGTCGATGCGCGAGATGGATTGCTCGATTTTCTTGAGCAGTTTGCGCTCGCGGTCGCGCGTGCGCAGCTCCAGGGCGTGTTCTTCCTCAATGGTGGCGCGGTCGGCCGGGTCGGGCACCACCACTGTTTCTTCGCGCAGGTGTTCGGTGGTTTCACCCGCATTGTTGTGAATGTCCTGCTTGAGCTTGTTGAGCTTGAGGCGGAAAAAGGCGAGTTGAACGTCGTTCATGTACTCGGTGTCAGGCATGGCGATGACTTCTTCATCGCTGAGCTGCTCAGGGGATTTATTTTTCCAGTTGTTGGCCAATTTGGGGTCCTTGCGAATGACCACCACCTGAGGTGGCGGGGCGACGGCACGCTCATGGGCCTGCATGTAGCTGGCTTTGGCGGCGTCTGGTGCATGCGTGGGCACGACGGGCGCGGGGGCGGGCATGGCATTGGCGCCTGAGCGTCCACGGGTTTTGCGAACAATCGGTTCAGGCGCAGGCACGGGGACCTGCGACACGGGTGCAGCCACCGCCACAGCCGCCTTGACCTCCACCGACTTGGGTGCAGCAGGTTTGGGGGCGGCTTGGGCTGTAGCTTGTGCGGATGACTTCACTGAAGGCTTGGCAGGGGCGGGCTTGGCCTTGACGGCCGGCTGGGGCAGCGCCTTGACAGGCTTGGCAGCTGCTTTTGCGGAGACTTTGGCAGGGGCGGGCTTGGCTGGGGCCTTGGCGGGCGCCTTGACCGCCGGCTTGACCGACACCTTGGCGACGCTGGTGGCCGCAACCTTGCCCGCAGCCGAGGACGACTTGGAAGGCGGTTTGGCAGACTTGCCGGCGGCCTGGGCCGCAGCCACCGGGTGATGGTGGCGGCTGCTTGGCTCAGCGAAGGCACAAGGCGGGGTGGTATGGGCGGGGGATTTCAAGGCGGGTCTCCTCTGCATGGAAGCCTCGGGGTCTAGAAAGGAATGCATGACCTCAGGGCGGGCACCAAGGGGGGCTGGCCGCTTGTCCGTGGCGCCTGGGCGCTGCATTCCCGTCTGTTCTTCCTGGGCCGGTCTCTCGTTGTAGTGTGGTTGTTGCGTCTGAGCGCCGGGGCGAGATGGGGTGTTTGAATGCACACGGTCCCTGGCCTGCGCCACCCGGCGGTCTGAGTTGGCGGGCGATTTTAGCGGCTGCTCAGAAGCAGACCGCTTGCTTGGACCGCATGCTTGGTGATTGGAGACAAACATCGCACCTTCCCGCTTGGGTTCTTGATCGCCCCCTGGGCGACATATTTGCTGGCGGGCAAGACTAACTCAAACCAGGCACTGCTCCAGACCTTGCAAGAAAATATCTCTGGGCAGGTCTATGCCGATGAACACCATTTTGCTCATGCGTGTCTCGCCCTCGGCCCAGACCGGGCCCAAGTCGCTGCCCATGAGCTGGTGCACGCCCTGGAAAATCACCTTGCGCTCGCTCCCCTCCATGTGCAGCACACCTTTGTAGCGCAGCATGCGGGGGCCATAAATGTTGACCACGGCGCCCAAAAAGTCTTCCAGCTTGGCGGGGTTGAAGGCTTTGTCCGCCCGGAAAACAAAGCTTTTGACGTCGTCGTCATGCTTGTGGTGGTGGCCTTGGGCGTGATCGTGGCCATGGTCGAGGGCGTGTGAAGGATGGTCGCAATGCTCGCCGTGTTCATGGTCATGGTCATGGTGGGCATGGTCGTGGCCGTCTTCCTTGAGGAAGTCCGGGTCAATGTCAAGCTTGGTGTTGAGGTTAAAGCCGCGCAGGTCAAACACCTCTTTGAGCGCCACCTCGCCAAAATGCACAGCGCGTTGGGGGGCGCGCGGGTTCATGTGCTTGATGCGGTGCATCAGCGCGTCCACCTCGCTTGCGTCCACCAAGTCGGTTTTGCTGATGAAAATCTGGTCGGCAAAACCAATTTGACGGCGCGCCTCTTGGCGGTCGTCCAACTGCTTTTGAGCGTGCTTGGCGTCGACCAGGGTGACCACGGCGTCCAGCAAAAACTGCTCGGCAATTTCCTCGTCCATGAAGAAGGTTTGCGCCACCGGGCCGGGGTCGGCCAGGCCGGTGGTTTCCACCACAATGCGCTCAAAGTCCAGCAGGCCTTTGCGCTTTTTGGCGCCCAGCAACTGCAGCGTGGCGCGCAGGTCCTCGCGAATGGTGCAACAAATGCAGCCGTTGCTCATTTGCACAATGGTCTCGGTGGTGTCGCTGACCAAGATCTCGTTGTCTATGTTTTCCTCGCCAAACTCGTTCTCGATGACGGCAATTTTGTGGCCATGAGATTCGGTGAGCAAGCGCTTGAGCAAGGTGGTTTTGCCCGAGCCCAAAAAGCCGGTGAGGATGGTGACAGGAATCAAGCTCATGGGGTCTCGCAAGAAAAAAGCAGCAAGCAAGGCCTTGGGCGGGGGCCGCTGCGGTGACAAGGAGCGAAAGTGTAGCGGTCAGGCGGTGCGGGTGGAGCTCAGGGCTTGTTGACCAGCACCAGGCCTTTGAGATACTCGCCTTCGGGGAAATTCACCGTCATGGGGTGGTCGGGCGCGCCGCCCAAGCGTTCGCTGATGAAGGCGTCTACCCCGGCGTCCATGCCGGCCGAGGCCACAATTTTGTGGAACAAATCGGCGCTGATGCCGCCCGAGCACGAAAAAGTGAACAACACGCCGCCCGGCGCCAAGAGGGAGAGCGCCAAGCGGTTGATGTCTTTGTAAGCCCGCGCAGCCCGCTCGGCATGGGCCGAGGTGGGGGCGAACTTAGGCGGGTCGAGCACGATGGCGTCAAAGCGCCTGCCCTCTTTGACAAACTGGCGCAAGCTGGCGTTGACATCGGCGTCCAGCCAGCTGGCGCGCTCGGCGCCCAGGCCGTTGAGCTGCAGGTTGGCCTGGCCTTGGGCGAGAGCTGCGGCAGACGAGTCGATCGAGGTCACATGCCCGGCGCCAGCGGCGAGCGCGGCCACCGTAAAGCCACCCGTGTAGCAAAAACAATTGAGCACGCGCTCAAAGCGGCGCTGGCGCGTCCAGTCGTGAAAACGCTTGCGGCTGTCGCGTTGGTCCAGGTAAAAGCCGGTTTTGTGGCCCTGGGCAATGCTCAGGCCCAAGCGCCAGCCGTGTTCGCGGATGACGAGGTCCACACCTGGATCTTCACCAGCGCTGGGTGCGCCGGCCAGCCAGCCGGTCACTTCAGGCAGGCCTTCGAGCTGGCGCACGCTGGCATCAGAACGCTCATAGAGCTTGTGGCAGCCGGTGTGGGCCAGCAAGGCGTCTGTGAGCACTTTTTTCCAGCGCTCGGCGCCGCAGCTGCCGAACTGCGCCACCAAGGTGTCGCCGTAGCGGTCCACCACCAGGCCGGGCAGGCTGTCGGACTCGCCATGCACCAGGCGCAGGCCGTCGCTTTGAATGTCCCACAAGCGGCGAGCAGCCACGGCCGAGGCCACTCGCTGCGACAAAAAAGCCGCATCAATGCGCTGGTTTTCGTCAAAGCTCCAGGCCCGGGCGCGTATGCGCGACTGCGGGCTGACCGCCGCCCAGGCCAAAAACCGACCCTCGTGCGACTCCACGCGCACGGTTTCACCCGCATCGCCGCTGCCTTTGGCCACCGCCCCGTCAAACACCCAGGGGTGTTTTCTGAGCAAGGATTTTTCTTTGCCCTCTTTGAGTCGAATCACTTTCATGGGGCAGATTGTGCGGGCTTATTTTTTATGGGCACGCGGGTGGGCCGCGTCGTAGGCGCGGGCCAGGTGCTGAAAGTCCAGCCGGGTGTAGACCTGGGTGCTGCTGATGTGTGCATGGCCGAGCAACTCTTGCACGGCGCGCAAGTCGCCACTGGACTGCAGCACATGGCTGGCAAAAGAGTGGCGCAGCACATGCGGGTGCACGGGCGTGGCGAGACCCGCGCGCTGTGAGCGCTTTTTCAGCCGGAGCTGCAACTGCCGAGTAGACAAGCGCCGTCCATGGCGCGCAATGAACAGCGCAGGCGAGGGCTCGGGCGCGGCCATGGCCCAAGCTTCGCGCAGTTCCAGCCAGGCGCGCAAGGCCTTGAGCGCCGGGCCGCCCACCGGCACGCTGCGGCGCTTGCCGCCCTTGCCCAGCACATGGGCCTCAGCGGCTTGCAGGTCCACCCAGCCACGGGCTTGGCTGCTGGCCAGCGCGTCCAGGCCGACCAACTCGCCAATGCGCAAGCCGCAGCCATAGAGCAGCTCGGTCATGCAGTGGTCGCGGGCCTCCAGCTCGGGTGAGCTGTCCTCGTCTTCAAAAGCGGCCAGTTGCACGGCCTCGTCCACGCCCAGGGCCTTGGGCAAGGGCTTGGGCGCTTTGGGGGCGCGCACATCGAGCACGGGGTTGCTGGCCACCAGCCCTTCGCGGCCCAGCCAGGCGTAAAAACCGCGCCAGCCCGACAAAATGAGCGCAATGCCCCGGCCGCTGCGACCGCGGGCATGCATTTGGGCCACCCAGCGCCTGAGGTGGTGGGGGCCCACCTGTAAAAGAGGCGTTGCAGCCTCTTGTGCCAGGGCTTGGAGTTTTTGCAGGTCCAGCGCGTACAGGGTTTGGGTGCGCTCAGCCAGGCGCTTTTGAACGCGCACATAAATGAGGTAACGCGCCACCAGCTCTTGGGACGCGCCATCGCCACCTTCGCTGGCGGCTGTGAGGCTCATGGGGCTCAGGCTGTCACCGCCGGCACCACGCTGCGCAGGCGCGAGAGCGCAGCGCTGGCCAGCTCGCCAATGCGCTGCAAAAAATCGGTGGCCATGTCGGCCGCAAAACGCTCACGGTCGCTAGAAGCCAGCACCAGGGCGCCAAAGGCTTCGGGTGCGGCGCCTGCACGCAGCGCAATCACGGCCATGGACTGCACAGACCCGGCATCGGGCAACCAGCGTGCGGCCTCCAGGCCCGTGTTGGGTCCGCAGTAGGGGCGGATGAGAGATGACGCAAAAGCCTGGGCCTCCGGACTCACACCGATTGCAAAAGCTTGTTCCGCATGCGCCGCGTCCACCCCCCAGACCTTGATGGCCGCTTGCGGAATCAGAAATTGCTTTTGCAATTCGGCCGCAATCACCCCGGGAATGTCGGCGGGCTGGGCGGCCAGCAGCAGCTGGCGGGTCCAGGCTTGCATTTTGTCGGCAATCACACTGTTGTCTTGGCCGTGACGCATCATCTCAATGACACGCTGCTCCAGGCCCTTGATCTTGTCGCGCAGCATCTCGGCCTGGCGCTCTTGCAAGCTCACTGCCCGCCCGCCATGGCCGCTGGAGAGCTGCACCGCAGACAGCAGCTGCGCGTGGCGTTCAAAAAAATCCGGGTTGTTCACCAAAAAGTTGGCAATGTCGTCTTCGGTGATGGGGTTGGTCAGGGCGTGAGGGGTCATAAAGCAGATTGTCTCTGGTTTGAAAAATTTGGCCAATCAAGCCGCCAAGTTGTCGGGCAGATCCATCTCGCCCTCAAACACCCGCGTGGCCGGACCGCTCAAGCGCACTGAAGCTGCCAAGCTGTGCGAGCCCGCCCACTCAATGCGCAGCGGGCCGCCCCGGGTGTGCACCTCCACCGCCTCGTCAAGCAAGCCCAGGCGAATACCAGCCACCACCGCCGCGCAAGCGCCTGTGCCGCAGGCCAGGGTTTCACCCGCGCCACGCTCGTACACGCGCAGCTTGACCTCTTGGCGAGAGAGCACCTGCATAAAGCCCGCATTGACCCGCTGGGGAAAGCGCACATGGCTTTCTATCTGCGGCCCCCACTGCAGCACGGGCGCAGTGTCTACGTCGTCCACCAGCAGCACCGCATGCGGGTTGCCCATGGAGAGCACCGCCACATGCACGGTGACCTCGTTCAAGCTCAAGGGCCAGGTGTCCCAGCCTAGCAACTGACGGGGCAACAGACCGCTGACATCCACAGGCACTTGCGCCGGCTCAAACACAGGCGCGCCCATGTCGACTTGCACGCGGCCGTCGGGCTGCAAATGCAAATCCAGCACGCGGTTGAGGGTTTGCACGCGCACCGAATCGTGCGCGCTCAGGCCCTGGTCGCGCACATAGCGCACAAAGCAGCGCGCACCGTTGCCGCAGTGCTCGACCTCGCCACCGTCGCTGTTGTGAATGGCATAAGAAAAGTCTATGCCGGCGCTGCCTGCAGGCGCGGGCCGCACGCTCAAAATTTGGTCCGCGCCCACACCAAAGTGGCGATCGGCCAAAAAACGGTACTGCGCCGGGCTCAAGTGGAGCGGGCCACGGGTCTCGTCGAGCACCACAAAATCATTGCCCGCACCCTGCATTTTGGTAAAACGAATTCGCATGGCGGCATTATCGAACGGCTGGCGCCGCTGGCTTACCATGCGCCATCGAAGCAATTCCTTACATTTATGCCCCGCCTTTCTCAGCTTTTGCACCCTCAACGTGAACCCGCCCCCCTGCGCCCCGCCGCCACGGTGTTGCTGTTGCGCGACAGCCCACAGGGCGTGGAGGTGCTCATGACGCGCCGCTCGGCCAACGCCAGCTTTGCGCCTGGCGCCTTTGTGTTCCCCGGCGGTGGCATTGACGCGCTGGACGGCACGGAACAGGTCCACGCCATGAGCTTGCGCCGCACTGCCCAAGACCACACCGCACTCACCCAGGCGCTGGCGGCCATACGCGAGAGTTTTGAAGAATTGGGCGTGCTGCTGGCCCGCCGCGCCGACGGCGCCCACGCAGGCAGCGCAGACATTGCCGCCCTGGACAGACAGCAGCCCTTTTTTGCCCAATGCCAAGCCCTGGGTCTGAAGCCCGCCGCCGACGAGGTGTTCCAGCTGGCCCACTGGATCACCGACCGTGATTTGACGCGCCGCTTTGAGGTGCCTTTTTTGGTGGCGCGCATGCCCGAGGGACAAGAGCCCGTGGCTGATGAGTCGGAGCAGTTTGAGCCGGTATGGGTGCGGCCCGCCGAGGCGCTGACCCGCCACGAGGCCGGCCAGATGTTTTTGATTTTTCCGACCATACGCACCCTCCTGCGCATGAAGGCTTACGCCACGGTAGAACAGGTGCTCAGCGCCTGCGCCCATGGCCCGCTGTGGACCTCTTGCCCGCGGGCCGGACTTTTGCAGGGCAAAGAGGCGCGCTACATGGAGCATGAAGCGCCTTATGGCGAGCTGGCCATGGTCTGCCCCGACGGGCAAATGCTGCACGCGCTGGACTGGCAAACCGAGCAGCCCGCAGCTCTCTTGAACAACCTGCAGCGCCTGACCGCCCCCAACCCTGGCGTGATGACCGGCCCCGGCACCAACAGCTATTTGGTGGGCGACCCCCGCACCGGCTACATCTGCATAGACCCCGGCCCGGCCGATGCCCAGCACCTGCACAGGCTGTGGCAGGCCGCAGGCGGGGACATTCGCCACATTGTGTGCACCCACTCGCACGCCGATCATTCGCCCGGTGCCAAGCCACTGCAGGCGCTGTGCCAAAACCCGCCGCCCATTTGGGGCCTGGCCTCGGCGCCCACCGCGCGCGCAGCCAGCGAGTTCACACCCGACCGACCCATCGCCCATGGCCAAACGCTGGTGCTGGGCTCGGGCGAGCACACCCACACCCTGCTGGCCTTGCACACCCCAGGCCACGCGGCCAACCACGTGTGCCTGGTGCTGCAAGAAGACGGGCTGCTGTTTTCAGGCGACCACATCCTCAACGGCAGCACCACCGTGGTCGACCCGCCAGACGGCAACATGAACGACTACCTGGACTCGCTGGACCTGCTGGCCCAAGCCTGCAAGGAGCACGGCATTGAATTCATTGCCCCAGCGCACGGCTACGTGCTGGGCGATGCACCAGGCGCCATTGCCAAACTCAGGGCCCACCGCCTGCAGCGCGAGGCCAAGGTGTTGAAAGTCATGCAGGCGCAACCGCACGGCAGCATGGACGATTGGGTGAAACTGGCCTATGACGACGTGGACCCGCGCATTTGGCCAGTGGCCAAGCGCTCGCTGCTCGCGCATGTGGAACGCATCCGCAGCCTGGGTGGCTTTAACCTCTAAAGAGGCCTGTCAAGGCAGCAAACGCACCAGGTGGCTGGCAGCGGCCCCCTGCACCGCACTGACCGTGAGGCCGCCGTCCAAGGTGACCAGCCGGCCTTGGTGGTGAACGGCCAAAGCCAAAAGATAAGCGTCGGTCAGTTGGCGGTGACCCAGCAGGTGCGTGGTGTTCAGCGTGCCGGGCTGCAACAAGCTCAGTGCATCGGGCCAAAAATGATGATGCGCGCTGGCACACCAGGCCTGCACCTGCGCAAACACCTGCACCATGGGCCGCGCGCCAGGGTAGGCCGGTGCGCCCATGATGCGCAAAGCCCCGTTTTGGGTCAGAGGGCAGCTGGCCCAACCCTCGGCCGCGTGCGCCACAAACCAGCGGGCGGCCAGTTCATGGTGCTGGTGGCGGCCATCGCACAAGGCAATCAGAACATTCACATCGAGCAAGCTGATGCGAGCTTGCACCAAAGTCGGCGTCACCAAGTAGGCTGGCGAGACCTCTCTGACTTCGGGCAAGGTTGAGCTAGGCGTCATACGCCTTCAGCTTCGCGCAAGGCATCCACCTGCGCTTGGCTCACCACCTCAATGCCAGGCGCGCGGTAAGGCGTCAGGCCCAGCGCCGCCAGTTGGGCATCGAGCGCATTCTGCGCACTGGATGCAGCTGCCGTGGCCACGGGCGCTTGCAAAGCGCTGCGCGCCAACTCCGACAACACCTCCCCGGCGCTGCGGCCCTGGCGCTGCGCCATGCTTTTGACGGCAAAGAGCACGTCGTCGTCGATGCTGAGGGTGGTGCGCATGGGAAGGTCCCTAGAGAGTTGATGCGTGATGCTTGATGCGTGTGGCGTGATGAATATTAGGAAAAAGTGCTTATTTCGTCAAGCCCCATCCACAACTATCAAGTTGAAACTGATCAGGCACGGCCGGGGATTGCTGGAATCACTAAGCTTCAAAAAACTCCAGTTAAACAAGATTATTTGGCTGAAAATCGTCCACATCGTGGACGATTTTCATGCTACAAGCACTCATGTTTACACGTCACATCGAAGCTCTTTTGGCTGAAGCATTGGCCGACACACCGGTGGTGCTGCTCAATGGGGCGCGCCAAACCGGCAAAAGCACGCTGGTACAAGCACTGGCTGCGCGGGACGGGCGGCGTTACTTGACGCTGGACGACCGTGTGGTGCTGGCGGCCGCCAAGAACGACCCGGCCGGTTTTATTGCGGCGCTGAATGTGCCCGTCGCCATCGACGAGATTCAGCGGGCGCCTGAACTTTTTCTCGACATCAAGGCCGCAGTGGACCGGGACCGCACCCC
>CANHKH010000039.1 GCA_947460165.1 Comamonadaceae bacterium | reverse complement strand
GGTTTTTTCAAAAAAACAAAAGCCGGTGCGCCATCAGGAGGGCGAGCATCGGCTCGATGGGACAAGGAAGGCCTTGCGGCCAGGTGGTTTTCATTGTAGGGCCAGGGTTTTACACCCCACGGTCAAGGCAGTTTGAGTGGCTCGCCAAGCAGCAATTTACTTGTTCAGTTGCAATTGCACCGAGACGGTTGCCAGAAGGAATACGCAACTCGGCTCAAAGCACCTGGTCGCACAAGACTGTAGTTGTGACGATGCGTGCGCGGCCCATGCTGCGCTGCTCTAACAGCCCCGCGCGGCGGTCACCGGTGACCAGATAGTCGGCTTCGCTGCTCAAGGCCATTGCCAGCAGAAAGGCATCGTTGGGGTCTTTCACTTGCAAGTCATCTGGCAGTGGCGGCAGTTGCTCCAGGACGATGGCGCGCTGCAGGTTGTTCACCAGCGTGCCAATGCGGTGCGCAGGCAAAATGGACTTGAGTTTGGGGTAACGGCTCACTCGTCGCAACTCGTCGAGCTGCACTGCTGAGGTCACCAACTCGAAACGTGCCGCGCGCCAGGCGCGATAAAGGGCGTCCGGTGGCCCATGGGGCGAAATCAGCGCGCCCAGCAGCACCTTGGTGTCCAGGATGACTCGCATCAGCGCTCACGCGCCCATTGCACCGCCTCGTCAATCAGATCGCCCAGTTCCGCTTCGCTCATGCCTGTGGCTGCGGTTTTGGCTTGCGCTGCGGCGCGCTCCAGCAGGTGAGCGCGCACAGCCTCCTCAATAAAACTCGATAGCGTCCCTTTGCGGCTACCGCCCTGAGCGGCGATGAACATGCGAACCGACTGATCCACCTCAGGCGATACCGCGATATTCCAGCGAACGGTGGTCATGGCAGTCTTTCAAAGAAAGTGGTGTGAAGGTGTGAAGATGTGAAGGTGTTTATACACCGATCTCATTTGAACTGTTCACTTTTACTTTAACGACAACTCGAAAGTCCTTGCGTGAATTGATCACTGCGAACGACGCCATAAGCAGTTCAAGGCGGCCCAGATTTCCCGGTTTGAACTTTGCATTGCACCGGCTGGACCGGGCTCAGATACTCAATAACAATGATGCAAGATTTCAGCACCTCAGGAGACAAGCGATGAACCCCATCACGCGGCGCCAGTTCGCGGCCATGACTGCCCTTTCCCTGTCTGTCCCAGGCCTATCGCGGGCACAGGAGTTTCCCGCTCGGCCGCTTCGCATGCTGGTCGGATTCGCCCCCGGTGGACCCACCGATATCCTGGCGCGTCTGACGGCGCTGGCCCTGGGAAAGGCGCTGGGACAGACTGTGGTGGTCGAGAACCGGCCAGGCGCTGGCGGGGCAGTCGCGGCGCAAGCCCTCGCGCGGGCCGAACCGGACGGCTACACGGTGATGTTTGCAGGAGACGGTCAGCTCACGCTTTTGCCCCAGCTCTCAGCCTCGGCAGGTTATGACACGTTGCGCGATTACGCCGTGATCCGGACCGTCGCGGGCCAGTCCAACGTTCTGATGGCCAATCGCTCCTCGGGCATCACCGATATGGCCTCTTTGCTGCGAATCGCTAAGGAGCAGCCGGACAAGCTCAGCTTCGGCTCTGCCGGTAACGGCACGCCATCGCATCTTGTGGGCGCCTTGTTTGAAGATGCCACCGGCACCCGACTGTTGCACGCACCCTACCGCGGTGCCGGTCCTGCCATGGCCGACTTTCTGGCCGGAAGACTCGATCTGATGTTCGTGGGGATGCCTGTGGCCTTGCAGAACGCTCAGGATAAAAAGCTGGCAGTCTTGGCCACGACGGGTAGGCGCCGATCGGCATCGCTTCCCGATGTGCCCACCTTCTTTGAGCTGGGCATTCAAGGACTTGGCGAGGACACCGATGTGTGGTGGGCTGTCGCCGCGCCTGTGGCCACCCCCCCAGGCATCCAAGCGCGACTGGATTCGGCTTTGCGTGCCGCACAGCAAGACCCGGCCTTGCGCCAGAGTTTTGACAAACAGGGCGTTGACCTGATAGAGCGCACCAGTGCGGCCAGCGTCGCTCAGATCAAGAGCGACCAGGCCCGCTGGGCCCGCCTGCTCAAGGCCGGAAAAATACGCATCGAATGAACGGTTGCCTTGAAATCGCCCCATCTTTGATGCGCCACACCCTGTGCATCAAGGGGGTCAATCAACCAGCCCTTGAAATTGCGTTCACGGTCGCTTTCAAGTCTGACAGCAGCGCTGCATTTGGCGTAGACGGCATGCGGCCTACCGGCATAGCGACGGCGACCGCGGCCACACACTCACCTTTGGCGCCGAAGACGGGCAAGGCCACCGCGCTGTAATTCTGATCGGACTCCTCGATGTCAGTGGCATATCCCTGCCTGCGCACAAGAGCGAGCTCTTCACGCAATCGCTCGGCAGTATGAATCGTGTGGGGCTGGCACCGCGGCAATCCGGCCTCGATGGCACGCTCGATCAGGTCAGCTGAGCCGAAGGCGAGGAAGACCTTGCCAGTGGATGTGGAGTGCAGGTGTGCTTGGTCGCCCACCTTGGCCGAGACACGCACGCCCTGCTGACTTTCATACACGCGCAAGAGCACAGTCTGCAAATCGCTTTGAATGCACAGGTGCACGGTTTCGTTGCAGCGCTCCCATAAACGCAGCAAATGCGGATGCGCCAATTCGGGCAAGCCCAACTGATCCAGGAATCGGCCGCCCATTTGCACAAAACCTATGCCTAGGGAGTAGC
The DNA here is from genome assembly GCA_947460165.1 of Comamonadaceae bacterium. Taxonomy (GTDB): domain Bacteria; phylum Pseudomonadota; class Gammaproteobacteria; order Burkholderiales; family Burkholderiaceae_C; genus Polaromonas. The sequence continues at coordinate 11,700 of CANHKH010000039.1, read as the reverse complement.
GTTTGCTGGAGACATCTTGCTGAACCAGCTTGCCTTCTTCCAGTGTCTTCAGAATTCGGTGAACAATGGCTTTGTCCATGTCCAGCGCGGTCGCCAACTCGGTGACACCCAGCATGCCGCTCGCCATGGACAGTTGCTCCAGCACAGCGATGCCCTTGCGGATGGTTTTCATCGATTTGCCTTGGGTGGATGAGCTCGCACCATGGCCGCTGCCGCCTCCACAAGCATGGTCTGGTGTGGCTGGATCTGTTGCATCGGCAAGGCCTGCATGGTTGGAAGAAATGGGTCCTTGACTTGCGTGCGATGGCCAGACAAAGCCTCGAAGGTGGCAAGGGCCAGGAAGGGCACCGATTGCAGGGCATAGCCGCCTTCGTGAACAAACACCAGTCGCCCGCCACACAACCGTGCGGCTAGCGCTTTGATGATCTGAGTCATGCGCCTGAAGCTTTCGCTGGTGAGCAACATGCGGGCGGTGGGGTCCAGGTGCCCTGCATCGAAGCCACAAGGCACGATGATCAGGTCTGGCTCGAACATTTCCAAAGCTGGAGCCACCACGTCATTCATCGCGGCCAGGTAAGCGCCTTCACCGCTTCCGGGCGGAAGAGGGATGTTGAGGGTGTAGCCCAATCCGGCACCAGCGCCACACTCCTCCACTGCGCCTATGCTTTGCGGGAAAGCCCGCTCCTGGTGAATCGAGATGGCCAGCACCGTCGGGTCGTCCCAAAAGATTTGCTGTGCACCGTTGCCATGGTGGGCATCCCAATCGACCAGTGCAATGCGTTTGAGGCCATGCACCACCTGTGCATGACGTGCCGCGACGGCGGCATTGTTGAATATGCAAAATCCCTTTCCGTCAGACCTTTCGGCATGATGGCCAGGGGGTCGCATCAGGACGTAGGCGTTGTCCACCTGACCGCTGATGACCGCATCCACAGCGCTGATGGCTCCCCCCGCCGCGAGCGCCGCAAGTTCATCACCATTGGCGCCTATGTGGGTGGCGGCCTTGGTGCCGATGTTGCCGCCGCCGCGCTCGGCCGTGGTGCGGATGCGCTGCAGATATTCGAGGCTGTGGACGCGCAACAGGGCCTCTTCGTCAGCGGGCTCAGGCTTGATCCAAGTCAGGTGTTCACTCAGGCCACTGGCATCGAGCAAATGCCGTATGCGCCGTTTGCTGTCCGCGCTCTCCGGGCTGGGCATGGGTTCTAGCCACTGACTGTGTGGTCCAAACTGATTGCCGGAGTCGTGCCACATCGCGCGTTCGGTCCAGACCATCCCTGTCGTCATACTTGTTCCTTGTGGGTCACTTCATGGGTCTTTGGTGTGTCAGGCGCGCGCGGTAGGAGCCGGGCTGCGATCGGCCTGAGCCATCATCAGGCGAGCGAGTTGCTCAAAAAGTTCTGCGCGGACCTTGCCATGGGCCGGCTCGTCGAACAGGTTGACCATCTCGTGCGGGTCGCGGCTCAAGTCATACAACTCGCCCCAATCGCAGCCTTCATAAATGGACATGCGCCAATGCGCACTCAGTATCGTCCGTACACGAGCCGGCGCGGAGAATCCGAAGCCGACCTCATGGCCGTCCTCTTCGACCAGCACTGCCGCTTGACCCGCCGCAGCGGGATCGGCCAGGCTCCCAGCGAGGTCCATGCCCTGCATGCCCCAATAGGGCTGCAATCCGGCTCGGGCCAACACCGAACGTGCCACATCCAGCGTACTGTGCAAGGCTGCTGTGGAGACACCCGGCTGCGGCATCCCTGGCTCGCTCCAGATAAAGGGGACCTTCACCAGGCCCTGGTAATGCAGGGTCGACTTGAGCATCAGGCCATGGTCGCCCATGAAGTCGCCATGATCGCTTGTAAATATAACCACCGTATTGTCGAGTTGTCCCACATCGGCCAGGGTCTGCATGATCCGTCCTATGCCGTCGTCCACCATGGTGATCATGCCGTAGCTCAAGGCAATGGCCTCGCGCGCCTCGCGTTCATCCACCGCAAATGGCATGGTGCCCAGGGTGTTTGCACGGCCCAGTGCGCGTTCGGCCCGCAGGTGGGCCAGTGCAGGCGTCACGTTGGCACTGCCTAGCGACTGCGGCACCGGAATCGAATCGGGGTTGTACATGTCCCAGTACCGGCCGGGCGGTGTGAAGGGATGGTGCGGGTCCGGGAAACAAACGCTGATGAAAAAGGGTTGCTGCTGCTTGGCCGATTCATGCAGTGCGGCCTCGGCCATCTCGACCACGTAGGACGTTGGATAGAGCTCCTCGGGCAGACGTGTGCGATAGGCCTGGGGCAGTCGGTAGCGAGCGTCTGCTTCTGAATTGCCCGGGCCTGTCCACTGAGCCGCCTCAGGGCAGCGGTCTAGCAACCAGCGGCGGTAAGCTCCTCCCACCACATCGCCGTGCATCGTGCACAGATCGACCGCATCGAAACCATAGTAGGGCAGGTCCAGTCCATGCGCGGGATCGGCTTGCCACAAGACGGTGTTTTCTTGGTCGTAGCGGCCGTTGCGCCACATCCCCAGTCGCGCTTCGCTGAGCTCTGGTGCAGGCGCTTGTCCGGCCATGGCGGGCCTGGGCATGACCGCATCGCGGCCTGTCATGTTTTGCAGATGTGACTTGCCGACCAGATGCGTGCGGTAACCGGCATCGCGCAGCAGCCACAACATCGTGTTGGCATTCAAATCAAGGGGCGCGCCATTGCAGTGAGAGCCATGCAAAGACGGCATGCGCCCGGTGAAGAAAGTCGCACGATTGGGCATGCAGATGGGCGTGGAGACATGAAAGCGCTCGTAGCGCCTGCCGGTCGCGGCCAGCCTGTCAATATGCGGCGTGCGCACAATCGCATTGCCAGCGCAGCCGAGGTGGTCCGCACGATGCTGATCGGTCACGATCACCAAAAAATTAGGGCGGCTTGGCCGGCCGCCAGCGGGTCGAATCGAACTCATTGGTCAAATACCTTCAAGTGGATGGTCTGCACTGGAGTGCAGAACTGCGGTGAACTTCGCCCTGGCTGCCTACCCCAGCCGGGCGTGCTGGTGCCGGTCAGACCGCAGAGCGAGTCACCGCTTACAGTATCTTGCATGATGGCGCTGCCTGTGCCCGATTTGCCAGTGAAGGTTTGCGCCTGCGCACCCAGGTGCGTGCAGAGCCAATCGCTGCGCGCGCCGGCGACCAAAGCATGCAAGTCGGCTTGCTGCACCACGCCCATGATGCGGTGGTCGTGTTCTATTTCCAAGCGAGCAAATGCCGTTCAAGCCAGTTCATGGCGGTCGTCAGGGCAAGGCCGATCACCGCCAGCAGGAACAAGATGGCCATGACGCCGTTGGTGTTGAAGGTGGACTGCAGGTACGCCAGTGTCTGGCCCAGCCCACGTTCCGCGGCGATCAGCTCTGCGCCGACCACGCCCAGCAGTGAGAAGATCAATGCCAGCCGCAAGCCCGAAAAAATCACCGGCACCGCCGATGGCAGCGTCACCTTGAAGAACATCTGGGTGGGCGAAGCCCCGATGGCACGCGAGAGCACCAGGTGGTCGCTGTCGACGCCCCGCATGCCGGCCACCGTTGCCGAAAGCACGATGAAAAACACCAGGCTGAAACCCAGCGCGATCTTAGAACCTATGCCAAGTCCGAACCACAAGAGGAACAAGGGGGCCAGTGCGATGCGCGGCATCGCATTGAGCAGCGTCAAATAGGGATTGAACGCTTTTTCCAAAGTCGGAAGAAAAGTGAACAGCAAGCCAAACGCAAAAGCCAGCAGGCTGCCCGCCACAAATGCGACAGCGGCCGCCAGGAGCGTGAAACCGAGGTCAACCCACAGCTTTCCTCCCAGCGCGAAACCCTGGACGAGGTAGTTCGCAATGCGCGAGGGTTGGCCGATAAAGCCGACGTTGATCGCCCCGGCGCGGGCCAGCCATTCCCAGCCAGCCAGGAACAGTGTCACAAACAAGATGTGCGCCAACAACTCGCGGGTGCGCTTATTTTTCATCGTTGGCTACTCCGGATTCCAGCAGGCCCCAGATGTGGGAATAGATTTCATGAAATCGCCTATCTTGTTGCAGCGCGCGAATGCTGCGCGGGCGCTCGAGATCAATCCGGACATCGGCCAGGATGCGCCCCGGGCGCGGGCACATCACGACCACACGGTCGGACATGGCCACTGCTTCGGCGAGGTCGTGGGTGACAAACACCACCGTACGGCGATGTTCGCTCCACAGTCCGAGCAACAGATCCTCGAGTTGCAACTTGGTCTGCGCGTCCAAGGCCCCGAAAGGCTCGTCCATCAACAAGACGGGCGCATCCAGGGCAAAGGTGCGCGCCAAAGCGCAACGCTGACGCATGCCATGCGAAAGCGCCTTGGGGTACTTGTCCATGAAATCGCCCAGGCCGACGCGCGCGAGCAGGTCGCGCGCACGGCTGTCGCGCAAGGCCGGATCGACCTTGCGCAGCTCCATGCCGTAGCTGGCGTTTTGCAGCGCCGTGCGCCACGGGAACAGGCAATCCCGAGCCAACATGTAGGACAAGGCCGGGTTGCCCGGCGCTGGCACCTGGCCCATGAGGTGAACCTGCCCTTGCCACGGTTCGGCCAATAACCCCGTCAAAAGATTGAGGATGGTGGTCTTGCCGCAGCCGCTGGGTCCGACCAGCGAGACGAATTCCCCTTGTGCAATCTGGAGCGACACGTCATCCACCGCCAAGACCGGGCGCGCTGACTGCGCGCCAAAACGCACGGTCAGCCGGTCTATGGAAATGGCGGGGTCGGCGATGCTGTTCCCGGCAGTCATAGGCCCGTGCGGGTCAGGTGGTCGCCAGCCAGAACGCTCACTTCAGGGCGCCTTGTCATAGACGAGATCGGCCACGCCTGTGGTGCCGACGTCAAACTTGGTGTCCTTCAGGTACGCAAGGCCCGCGGCGATGGCTTTGCGATCGATCGCTGCCGAGTAGGTCCGGTCTTTGATGAATTGCCGCAGGTTGGCCCGCATGATGGCGTCGCCGTCAGCCAGTTCAAACTTGAAGTAGCTGGTGGCAATCTTGACGACTTCTTCGAAGTTGGCTGGATTGTTGATGAACGCATCGGCTTCGCGCATGGATCGAATCACCGCAGCGATCATGTCTGGCTTCTCGTTGATGGTCTTTTGAGGGAACACCATGCCAATGTTGCCGCCATTGAGTCCGTACAGGGCCGACGGCTCCTTGTCCGATGCGCCGCGCCACAACACGCGGCAAGTCTTGGAGACATCGCAAATGGAGCCGACGGGCTCGACAATCATTGCGGCATCAATTTGCTTGGACTGCAGCGCGTTGTAGGCGGTCACCGCCCCTCCCACTGCGACATAGGTCGCATCGTCCGGGTTCAGTCCGGCCTTGGCGAACAGGTAGCGCATGCCGGTTTCTGTGCTGGAGCCTCGGGCGATGACCCCTATCTTCTTGCCTTTGAGGTCCTGCACAAACTGTGGAAAGGGCTTTCCTGCATTGGGCGCGACGACGTCGTTTCTTTGCACGAGCACCAGCAGGTTGGACGCCAGGCCGCCAACTACCATTTTCATGGCCGTTCCATTTTTGACGGCGCCAATCATGACGTCGACCGGCGCAATGGCCGAGTCAATCGTGCCCGCCATCATGGCTTGCACGCCCAGTGGCGCGGCCGGGATCACCTGCAGCTGGCACTCCAGGCCATTTTGTTTGCAGTAGCCTTTGCTGATGGCAACCCGCGCCAGCAGGTTGCCGGGGCCGGGAATGTCCATGAACTTGACGGTTTGTGCGCTTGCAAAACCTTGAACACCCAGGCACAGGGCCACGGTGGTCAAAATCTTTCGCCACAGCGGGCGCAGGGTTGGGGATGGCTTGACGCTTGGGATTTCCATGGCATGACTCCTGGGTTGGCTTGGGGGTTGAAAGGGGTGGTTGAGGTGCACGGGCTAGCGCGGCTGAGCCGTTGACACATGGGCAGTCGCTGCGTGCGCCATTGCAGATGTGATCGCCTCATGCACGACATCCGCAATGTGGTCCACCGCTGACCTGGTGATGATCAGTGGCGGTGAGAGATACAACTTGTTGGCCTGCATGCGCACCAGCAAGCCGCGCTGCATGCATTGCTGCATGAATGCGCGCAGAAACGGATCGCCGGGTGGGTGAGGCTGCTTGCTCGCCTTGTCTTTGACGAACTCGACGCAGACCATCAGTCCCGCACCACGGACGTCCCCCACCAGGGCGCATTTGTCTTGCACTGCCTGCAGGCGCTCAAGCAGATGTGCGCCCTGGGTGGCCGCGTTGAGCGGCAGGTCTTCATCGATCACGATGTCCAGGTTGGCCAAAGCCGCAGCGCATGCCAGGGGATGGCCGGAGCCGGTGTAGCCATGCATGATGGTCGCCATCGGGTGTTCGCGCTCCCAGGCCTGTGCCACGCGCCGGCTCACTGCCGTGGCACCCATGGGCACGTACCCCGAATTGATGCCCTTGGCCAGGCACATGAGGTCGGGCTTGACGCCCCAGTGGCGGCTTCCAAAAAGACTTCCTGTGCGGCCGAACCCGGTGATGACCTCGTCTGCGATCAACAGCACGTTGTGCCTGTCGCACACCGCTCGGACAAGCGGCCAGTAGTTGTCGGGGGGCACGATCAGACCTCCGGCGCCCTGGACGGGCTCGGCGATAAAGGCCGCCACCGAGTCAGGGCCTTGGTGCACGATCTCGCGCTCCAGGATGCCCGCACAAATTTCACCCAGTTGTTGCGGATCGCTGGTCCACGGATTTCGATAGGGATAGGGCCCTTCGACCTGCAGGAAGCCTGGAATCCCGGGCTCGTAGGCCGCCTTCCACACCGGGCTGCCGCTGGCGGCCGTTCCGGCCCAGTGAAGTCCGTGGTAGCCGTTGCGCAAGGAGATGATCTTGGACTTGCGGGCTTGACCTTCGAGCAACCAGTACTGTCGGGCCAGCTTGAACGCCGTCTCGACGGCATCCGAGCCTCCGGTGGAGAACATGAACCGAGTCATGTCCTCGACCTGCATCAATTGCGCCAGTCGCGTTGAAAGTGCGATCGCTGGTTCGGTCGCCATGCTGCCGAAAGTCGAGCAGTAAGAGATGCGATCCATCTGAGCGGCGATCGCGGCCTTGATTTCCGGTCGGTTGTGGCCGACGTTCACATTCCACATGCCGGCCGAGCCGTCGATGTAGGTTTTGCCAGAGGTGTCGGTGACATGGATGCCGTCGGCCGAGGCGATCAACAGAGGGGCTTGCAGCGAATGGCCCCCGGGTGCAGTCATCGGATGCCACATGTGCTCGCTGCCAGGCGACACGGTGGGCAACAAGGAATGGGGGGCAGAGACCTGGTGACGCATGGGATATTGTTGATATATTAGCAACAGCGTTGTAAACTGTGATTGATTTTGTCACCAGCCCAGGGCCTTGACATCAGGGTATTCACGCTGAAGTCATGCACGCATGCCCGTGCGCGCAAGGTGCGTGTGCTGGGGCGCTTGGCCGGCAAAAGGCCTGTCAGGCTACATTTCCGTGATGAAAATGACGCAAGGCAAGCAGACTGACGTGGCCCCCAGCCAGGTGATGCCACTGGCACGCCGCAGCCGAGTCCAGGCTGTGGAAACCGGCATGGCCGTCCTCAAAGGTTTGGCCTACCTGGGCGGCAGAAGCAACCTCAAGGCACTGGCTGACCATGTCGGCCAAAGCCCGGCCAAGGTGCACCGCTACCTGGCAAGCCTGATCGACGAAGGTCTGGTCGCACAGGACCCGGTGTCACAGCAGTACTTCCTGGGCGCCGAGGCGATCCAGATAGGAATAGCCGCGATGAGGCAGGCCGATCCAGTGCGCGCCGTCGACCTGGCGCTGGTCCGCCTGCGAGAAGCACACGGTGTCACCTGCTTCGTGGCCGTCATGGGCAACCATGGTCCCACCATCGTACGGATGGAAGAGCCCGGATTGCCCGTGACCATCAATGTCCGGGTCGGCTCCGTCCTGCCCTTGATGTGGTCTGCCACCGGTCGCGTATTTCTTGGGCTGCTGGACGACACCAGGGTGCGCGAGATGGCCCAGTCCGAAATGGGTCAGGCGGCGGCTGCAGGTCGGGCGGCGCTCAAAGGCCGTGATCCCATCGGCCAGTTGTGCCGCGAAGTCCGCAAACACGGCATGGCCACGGTGCGGGGCGCCTACCTTCCAGGCATCAGTGCGGTAGCGGCGCCTGTGTACGACCATTCAGGACGGGTCTGCTCCGTTCTGACCGCCCTGGGTGCGAGCGGTGGGTTCGATCCGGATCTCGAGGCCCCGGTCGCGCGCTCATTGCGCCTGGAAGCCACCTCCGCCAGTGCCCGGCTTGGCTATGCCGCCCGGCCAGACGCAGCCCACAAGTGAGCCGACAGTCGGACGCACAGGACATTGCAAATTACGCAATGCGTATATGATTCCGCAAAATTGATACGGCGCTGTGTTTGCGCTTTCCCGGGGTCGACCACGAAAGGCGCCATGACGATGTCCCAGCCATCTTCTCCCGATACAGCTTTCGCCCCGGACATCCTCACAGGCTGTCCGGCTCTTCCAGGATCGCCCACCGCGGCCGTCGGTTGCCCAGTCAGTGAGCGCGCTGCGCAGTTCGACCCGTTCTCAAACGCCTACCAGCAAGATCCGCCCGACTACGTGCGCTGGGCACGCGAGCAGGAACCCATTTTTTTCAGCCCGCGGCTGGGCTACTGGGTCGTCACGCGCTACGACGACATCAAGGCCATCTTCCGGGACAACCTGACATTCAGCCCTTCCATTGCGCTGGAGAAGATCACGCCGACCGGCCCTGAGGCGAACGCTGTGCTGGCCGATTACGGCTATGCAATGAGCCGGACCTTGGTCAACGAGGACGAGCCGGCCCACATGCCGCGCCGCCGCCTGCTGATGGAGCCTTTCACCCCGCAGGCCTTGAAGCACCATGAGCCACTGGTTCGCCAAGTCACTCGCGACTACGTGGACCGCTTTGTCCATGCCGGACGCGCCGACCTGGTCGACCAAATGCTGTGGGAGGCGCCGCTGACCATCGCCATGCACTTTCTGGGTGTGCCTGAAGAAGACATGGCGATGGTGCGCCGGTATTCGATCGCCCACACGATCAACACCTGGGGGCGACCCGAGCCATCCGAACAGGTCGCTGTGGCACATGCGGTCGGTAACTTTTGGCAACTGGCTGGCAAGATTCTCGCCAAGATGCGGGAGAACCCCGATGCCGCGGGCTGGATGCAATTCGGCATTCGGATGCAAAAGGACCATCCCGATGTGGTCACAGACTCCTACCTCCACTCGATGATGATGGCCGGACTGGTCGCCGCGCATGAGACCACGGCCAATGCGACGGCCAATGCAATGAAGTTGCTGCTACAACATCCAGTTGCCTGGGCACAAATCTGCGCCGACCCGTCGCTGATCCCCGGTGCAGTCGAAGAGTGCCTGCGCCACAACGGATCCATCGCTGCCTGGCGCCGGCTGGTCACCCAGGACACGCAGCTTGCCGGTGTCCACCTCCCTGCGGGCACCAAGCTGCTGATCGTCACCTCGTCTGCCAACCATGACGAACGGCATTTCACCGATCCGGATTTGTTCGATATACGGCGCGACAACGCCAGCGAACACCTGACCTTCGGCTACGGTTCGCACCAGTGCATGGGCAAGAATCTGGCGCGCATGGAGTTGCAAATCTTTCTGGAAGAACTCTCCCGGCGGTTGCCGCACATGCGCCTGGCCGAACAGCAATTCACCTACCTGCCCAACACCTCCTTTCGGGGCCCAGAACATGTGTGGGTGGAGTGGGACCCGGCACAGAACCCCGAGAACCGTGACGCCACCCGCCTGCAATCGCGCCTGCAGGTGCGCATGGGGGAGCCCTCGCGCAAGGCGGCCGTACGGGCCATGGTCGTCGAGTCCATGGGCGCTGTGGCGCAAGAGGTCTTGCACATCCGGCTGCGTCCGCTCGACGGCGCGCCCGTGCCCCAGTGGCAAGCAGGCGCCCACATCGACCTGCAATGTGGCGGCGCAGAGATGTCGCGGCAATACTCTCTGTGTGGAGATCCTGGCGATCCAAGCGCCCTGGAAATTGCCGTGTTGCGCGAGCCCGCAGGCCGAGGTGGCTCGGAATGGATTCACACGCGTTTGCGCGTCGGTGACCACCTCACGGTCCACGGCCCTCGCAATCACTTCCGTTTCGACGAGACGGCGCGACGCGTGATCCTCATTGCAGGGGGCATCGGGATCACACCGATCATGGCGATGGCGCAAAGCGCACGTCGCCTGGGCATTGATTACCAGCTGCATTACTGCGGCCGCAGCCGCAGCAGCATGGCCTTTTTAGATGCCCTGGCAGCCACGCACGGCGAACGCTTGCATGTGTACGCCAGTCAGGACGGCCTGCGTGCCAACTTTGCTGAACTGCTGGCCGTGCCCGATGCTGCCACGCAAATTTACGCTTGCGGCCCCCAGCAGATGTTGGAGGCCCTGACTGAATCAACCCGCCAGTGGCCCGCCGATGCCTTGCGCGTGGAGCATTTCCTCAGACGCGTTCAAGCGCAGGACGCGAGCCAGCACAGGCCATTCACCGCCGAGTTGCGTGATTCTGGCCTGACGATTGCCGTGCGTGCCGACCAGTCCCTGCTCGATGCTCTGCGCCAGGCCAATATCGACGTGCAAAGCGACTGTCAGGAAGGCCTGTGCGGCTCGTGCGAGGTCAGGGTCATCTCGGGTGAGGTCGACCACCGCGACAGCGTGCTCACTCGCGGCGAACGTTTGGCCAATGACAAGATGATGAGCTGTTGCTCTCGTGCCTGTGGCGACTCACTGGTCATAGACCTGTAGACGCCCGTGCCCCTCTCGCCATGGGTTGATCCCTTGCGCACAGGCATTGCGGTGCTCGCTGAGGCATTGAACAGGACGAAAGTGCTGGGTCTGCTGGAGACGCAAAAGCTGTACAGCCAGGGCCAGGGCCAGGGCCTTGGCTTGGTGGACGTGGCTCTGCTTGCAGCCACCCGACTCACGCCCCATGCCCAGAAATGACATCAAAAATGACATCAAACGATGCTAGTATTTGATGCACATTGTTGAACAAGCCCATGAGAACCACCTTATCTATTGACGATGAACTGTTGAAGCAGGCTCAGCACTACATGCAGGGCACAGACAAGACTGCTCTGGTGAGAGAAGGTCTACGGGCGCTGGTGGAGCGCGAGAGCTCGCGCCGCTTGGCCTTGCTGGGGGGCACTGAAAAAAAGCTCCAGGCAGCCCCTAGGCGCCGCGCCAAAGCAGTTTGACCATGTGGCTGGTCGACACCTCGGTATGGGCTGATCACTTGCGCACAGGCAATGCGGTGCTCGCTGAGGCATTGAACAGGACGCAAGTGCTGGGTCACCCTTGGGTGCTGGGTGAAATTGCCTTAGGTTCATTGAAAAATCGCGCCGGCGTGTTGCAAGCCTTGCATCACCTTCCACAAGCTGTTGTGGCCAGCCACGACGAAGTGCTGCGTCTGCTGGAGACGCAAAAGCTGTACAGCCAGGGTCTGGGCTTCGTGGATGTGGCCCTGCTCGCAGCCACCCGGCTGACGCCCCATGCCCAGCTTTGGACGCGCGACAAGCGATTGGCACAGGCCGCCCAGAAAATGGGTTTGGCAGCAAAGTTGGGGCATTGACTGCGGCTTCATCGCGCACCGACAAGGCGTGAATTTCCCCGTGAGGCGAT
>CANHKH010000038.1 GCA_947460165.1 Comamonadaceae bacterium | reverse complement strand
TTCAACAGCCAGCAGGGCGGGATCTTGAACCTGTTCAACATGTTCTCGGGTGGCGCGCTGTCTCGTTTTACGGTGTTTGCGCTGGGCATCATGCCCTATATATCGGCTTCCATCATCATGCAGTTGCTCACCTACGTCGTACCGACGTTCGAGCAAATGAAAAAAGAAGGTGAAGCTGGCCGCCGCAAGATCACGCAGTTCACGCGCTACGGGACCTTGGTCTTGGCTATTTTTCAGTCGCTGGGCATTGCGGTGGCCTTGGAGGCTTCCCCCGGTTTGGTGATTGCGCCTGGGTTTGGTTTTCGCATGACTGCGTTGGTCAGTTTGACAGCAGGCACCATGTTCTTGATGTGGCTCGGTGAGCAGATCACCGAGCGTGGTTTGGGCAATGGCATTTCCATTCTCATTTTTGCGGGCATTGCGGCGGGTCTGCCGAGCGCCATGGGTGGCTTGATGGAGTTGGTTCGCACTGGCGCCATGAGCATCATCGTGGCCCTGGTGATTGTGATTGTGGTGGCGTTGGTCACCTACTTTGTGGTGTTCGTGGAGCGGGGGCAACGCAAAATTTTGGTGAACTATGCGCGGCGGCAGGTGGGCAACAAGGTGTACGGCGGTCAGTCTTCACATTTGCCACTCAAGCTGAACATGGCCGGTGTGATTCCACCCATCTTTGCCTCGTCCATTATTTTGTTGCCGGCCACCGTGGTGGGTTGGTTTTCAACCGGTGACAGCATGACTTGGTTGCGCGACATCGCCTCTAGCTTGGCCCCTGGCCAGCCTATTTATGTGATGTTGTACGCCTCGGCGATCGTGTTCTTTTGCTTCTTTTACACGGCCTTGGTGTTCAACAGCCGTGAGACTGCTGACAATTTGAAAAAGAGCGGTGCGTTTGTTCCAGGTATCCGTCCTGGTGATCAAACTGCCCGTTACATCGATAAGATTTTGCTCAGGCTCACCTTGGCGGGCGCGGTGTACATCACCTTTGTGTGCCTGTTGCCCGAGTTTTTGATATTGAAGTACAACGTGCCGTTTTATTTTGGCGGCACTTCTTTGCTGATCATTGTGGTCACCACCATGGATTTCATGTCCCAGGTGCAAAACGCCATGATGTCTCAGCAGTATGAATCGTTGCTCAAGAAGGCCAACTTCAAAGGCGGCACCTGAGTTCCAGGTCACTGGTCACACATCGTGTTTTTGTGTGCGCAAGCACAGCGAAAGTGAGGAGAATTAAATGAGAGTTTCAGCTTCGGTCAAGAAAATTTGCCGCAACTGTAAAATCATCCGCCGCAAGGGCGTTGTGCGTGTCATTTGCACTGACCCGCGCCACAAGCAGCGTCAAGGTTGATTTCAAGAGAATTTAGAGGACGCATATGGCTCGTATCGCTGGTATCAACATTCCGCCGCATCAGCACGCCGAAATCGGCTTGACTGCGATTTTTGGCATTGGTCGCACACGCGCTCGCAAAATTTGCGAGGCATGCAACATTGCTTATTCCAAGAAGGTCAAGGACTTCACCGACAGCGATCTCGAGAAAATCCGCGATCAAATCGTTTTGTTCACGATCGAGGGTGACCTTCGCCGCGAAACCACCATGAACATCAAGCGCTTGATGGACATTGGTTGCTACCGCGGTTTCCGTCATCGCCGTGGCCTGCCCATGCGCGGCCAGCGCACCCGCACCAATGCGCGCACTCGCAAAGGTCCGCGCAAGGGCGCCGCGGTTCTGAAGAAATAATTGAAAGCAAGACATGGCAAAAGCACCCAGCTCTAACGCCGCGCAACGCGTGCGCAAGAAGGTTCGTAAAAATGTGGCCGATGGCATCGCTCACATTCACGCCTCCTTCAACAACACCATCATCACCATCACCGACCGCCAAGGCAATGCCTTGTCTTGGGCCTCGTCAGGTGGTCAGGGCTTCAAGGGCTCTCGCAAATCGACGCCTTTTGCAGCCCAGGTGGCGTCTGAAGTGGCAGGGCGCGCCGCGATTGACCAAGGCATCAAAAATGTGGATGTCGAGATCAAGGGCCCCGGTCCTGGTCGCGAGTCCTCGGTGCGCGCACTCGGTGCACTCGGAATTCGGATCAACTCCATCTCCGATGTGACCCCCGTGCCTCACAACGGATGCCGCCCTCAAAAGCGCCGCCGCATCTAAAGAAGTTCCAGATCTGGCCTGGTCTGCCTTGCAAGGTGGTCCAGGCTTGGTCGTTTTCAAAGCAAGCCCACCGCCGGCAGGCTTTTAAGCCCACCGGCTCCTGCACCCCAAGGTGCAGCAGATGACCTAAGGAAATAACAAGTGGCACGTTACCTCGGCCCCAAGGCCAAACTTTCCCGCCGTGAAGGCACAGACCTCTTCCTCAAGAGCGCTCGCCGCGCCATTGGGGACAAGGCCAAATTCGACTCCAAGCCTGGCCAGCACGGCCGCACCTCCGGTGCCCGCACCTCCGACTACGGTCTGCAGCTGCGTGAAAAGCAAAAAGTCAAACGCATGTACGGCGTGCTCGAGCGTCAGTTCCGTCGCTATTTTGCCGAGGCCGATCGTCGCAAGGGCAACACCGGCTCCAACCTTTTGTCGCTGCTCGAAAGCCGCTTGGACAATGTGGTCTACCGCATGGGTTTTGGCTCCACGCGTGCTGAAGCGCGTCAGCTCGTCTCGCACAAAGCCATCACCGTCAACGGTCAGTCCGTCAACATCCCTTCTTACATGGTCAAGGCCGGTGATGTGCTGGCTGTCCGCGAGAAGTCGAAAAAGCAAAACCGAGTGCTCGAAGCCCTTCAACTGGCCCAGCAAGTGGGTTTGCCGGGCTGGGTTGAAGTCAGCATAGACAAAGCCGAAGGCACCTTCAAGAAGACCCCTGACCGTGACGAATTTGCAGCCGACATCAATGAATCATTGATTGTTGAGTTGTATTCGCGCTAAGACCTCTTCTTAAACGGGTTCGTGACCCGTGTCATTTTTTCAAACCCGGGGCAGGCACTGTGGCTCCGGGCTTCACCCAGCCTTATTGGTGTAACGAGCCGAGGGCATTGAGAGGAAGACTGCATGCAAATCAATTTGTTGAAACCTAAAACCATCAACGTCGAGCAGTTGGGCACCAACCGCGCCAAGGTGACTTTGGAGCCTTTTGAGCGCGGCTACGGTCACACGCTGGGCAATGCGCTGCGTCGAGTGTTGCTGTCCTCCATGGTTGGCCATGCTGCCACCGAGGTGACCATTGCTGGCGTTTTGCACGAGTATTCCTCCATTGATGGCGTGCAGGAGGACGTGGTCAACATCCTCTTGAACCTCAAGGGCGTGGTGTTCAAGCTCCACAACCGCGAAGAAGTCACTCTGAGTTTGCGCAAAGACGGTGACGGCCCTGTGACTGCTGCCGACATCCAGACGCCGCATGACGTCGAGATCATCAACCCTGACCATGTCATCTTGAACATGTCGCAAGGCGGCAAGATCGACATGCAGATCAAGGTGGAAAGTGGCCGTGGTTACGTGCCAGGCTCCATGCGTCGTTTTGGCGACGAGAGCACCAAGTCCATTGGCCGCATCGTGCTGGACGCTTCATTCTCCCCGGTTCGCCGCGTCAGCTACACAGTTGAAAGTGCCCGCGTCGAGCAGCGCACAGACCTCGATAAATTGGTGCTTGAGATTGAAACCAATGGCGCCGTCTCCGCTGAAGACGCTGTGCGTTCCTCTGCCAAAATTTTGGTCGAGCAACTGGCTGTGTTCGCGCAGCTCGAAGGCAGCGAACTCGCCGCCTTTGACACGCCGGTGCAACGCAGCTCGCAGCAGTTTGACCCCATTTTGCTGCGCCCCGTGGACGAGCTCGAACTGACGGTTCGCTCAGCCAACTGCCTGAAGGCCGAGAACATTTACTACATTGGTGACCTGATCCAGCGCACCGAAAACGAGCTGCTCAAAACCCCTAATTTGGGTCGCAAATCGCTCAATGAGATCAAGGAAGTGTTGGCCTCCCGCGGCCTGACCTTGGGTATGCGTTTGGAAGCCTGGCCCCCGGCCGGTTTGGACAAGCGCTGATATAAAGCCTTCTTCGATCCCGAAGAGGCAGTGCACGGGCAGTACCTGATACGGCTGCTTGACAACGAAACGACAAAGGAAAAAGCACATGCGACACGGACACGGACTCCGCAAACTCAACCGCACCACCAGCCACAGGCTGGCCATGCTGCGCAACATGATGAACTCGCTCATCGAGCACGAGGCCATCAAGACCACGGTCCCCAAGGCCAAAGAGCTGCGCCGCGTGATTGAGCCCATGATCACCTTGGCCAAAGAGCCCACGCTGGCCAACAAGCGTTTGGCCTTTGACCGCCTGCGCGACCGGGACTCGGTGGTCAAGCTCTTTGCTGACCTGGGCCCCCGCTTCAAGGCCCGCCCCGGTGGTTACACCCGGATTCTGAAAATGGGTTTCCGTGTGGGTGACAACGCTCCTATGGCCCTGGTCGAGTTGGTGGATCGCCCGGCTGGCAGCGACGGCGTCGAAGCCAAAACCGAGTAAGTGGATGACTCTTTCAACCTGCACTGCAGGTTGATATTTCGCAGCGCCCACCTTGTGTGGGCGTTGTCGTTTCTGCTGAGCGAATTTCTTTTGAACAATGTCTGTGGAAAGCGCAAAAGGGGGGTGAATGCCGCTAGAATACGTATGCGCGGTGGAGCAGCCTGGTAGCTCGTTGGGCTCATAACCCAAAGGTCGTAAGTTCAAATCTTGCCCGCGCAACCATTCCAAAAGCCGGATCCACATGCCCGTGTGGATCCGGCTTTTTTCGTTGGACTGGCGTGCTTGTCGCTCGCCTCAGGGCTGCGGCGCTTCACGCAGGCGAAAGCGCTGCAGTTTGCCAGTCTCGGTGCGCGGCAGAGCGCTCATGAACACCACCAAGCGCGGGTACTTGTAAGGTGCGAGCGCGGCCTTGACGTGGTCTTGCAAGGCCTTGACCATGGCCTCGTCTCCGGTGTGGCCGGGCTTGAGCACCACGCAGGCTTTGACCACCATGCCGCGGTCTTCGTCGGGTGCGCCCACCACACCGCACTCAGACACGGCGGGGTGCTGCAGCAGCGCGTCCTCGACTTCGGGGCCGCCCACGTTGTAGCCGGCCGTGATGATCATGTCGTCAGCGCGGGCTTGGTAGAAAAACTCGCCGTCTTCGTCTTGCATGAAAGCATCGCCCGGGTGGTTCCAGCCGCCTTTGACGTAATTGGCTTGTCGCGCATCGTCCAAATAGCGGCAGCCTGTGGGGCCGACCACAGCCAGCCGGCCCACTTGCCCTCGTGGCAACTCCTGGCCGTCTTCGCCCACCACCTTGGCCGTGTAGCCCGGCACCACAGCCCCCAATGCGCCAGGCTTGTGGCGTCCGGGCACGCTGGAGATAAAGATGTGAAACATCTCGGTGGCACCTATGCCGTCCAGCATGTCTATGCCGGTGGCGTCTTTCCATAGCTGGCGTGTGGCCTCGGGCAAGGCCTCGCCGGCGCTCACGCACACACGCAAAGCACGTGGCCGATGGGTTCGGGCAAAGGGCGCCATTTGTCGGTAAAACGTGGGGGCGGTGTAGCAAATGGTGGCGCCCACCTCGTCCATCAGCCGCACCATGGTCTCAGGCGTGTAGGGCTTGCTCGGGTAATACACCGAGGCGCCTGCCCAAAGCGGGAATATCAGCAGTCCACCCAGGCCGAAGGTGAAGGCCAGCGGTGGCGAGCCCATCACCACGTCCTCGGGCGAGGCGCACAGCACATGGCGCGGCCAGGTCTCGCAGGCGGCCAAAATGTCGCGGTGAGCGTGCACGGCGGCCTTGGGTTGGCCCGTGGTGCCGGAGGTGAACGCCATCATGGCGATGTCGTCTGCGCTGGTCTCGCAAGGCGGCCACAGCCCCTCATGGCTTGAGGCCAAAGCCTCTAGCGACTGCGCATCGTGCGGCAGGTTAAAAGCCACGGTGCGCAGCAGGCCCTCGCCGGCCGCATCGAGTTCGGCCCGCAGCGCACCATCGCACAGCGCCAGTTGCGGCTGGGCCTTGTGGATGACTTCGCGCAACTCTTTGGCGCGCAGCAGCGGCATGGTGGCCACGGCAATCAGTCCGGCCTGCACCACACCCAGCCAGGCCAGCGCCATGCCCATGGAGTTGCCGCCACGCAGCAGCACGCGGTTGCCCGGCACCAAGCCAAAGCCCTGCACCAGCACCTGCGCGATGCGGCTGACCTGGGCACTGACCTGGGCGTAGCTGAGTGTGCAGTTGTCAGAGCGCAGGCAGGGCCTGTCTAGCCAACCTTCGCGGGCGGCCCGTGCCATCAGGCTGGCCACCAGGTTGGCTTGGTCCGCGATGAGCAAGTGCGGCAGGTCGTAGCGCAGCTCAGGCGATTGCGCCGGCCTGGGCAGGCGATCGTGGACAAAGCGGTCGGTCTGAGCGGAAGGGGCTGCGGTCATGGCGGGCACGTCCTTGCCTGGGCCTGCCAGGCTCAAAGAGGAAAATGATTCTGTCCTCAATTGTTTAGGTCTAATGCATTTCGTCAAGGGGTGGCTAACCCTCAAACCGCGGATTTGGTGCTCCATCCTGGCTCCAATGTGGCGAAAGTCTGGGCAGGCTGCCGCTCCAGCTTGCTTATCGCGGCAGGTCCAGCAGCAAGCGACCTGACCAGTGGGTCTGATCTTGTTGATCGCCCTGGCCGCTTTTGCCGCTTTGACCGCTTGCGGCGATGACGGTGTTGCGTTGCAACTGGGCCTCGCGCACCACGGCGCCAGACTCGCGCCTTGAGCTCAGCAGCCACAGGGCCAGCGCCTCGGGCGGGGTGCTGTTCAAACGCAGCTCGGCGCTTTGCTCACCCATGTGCAGCTGCACACTGGGGCCCAGGGGTGCCAGGCTGGCGCGCAAGGCGTCCTCGTTGAACGCCCGCATGGGCTGCTTGAGCAGCGCTGCCGACTGCGCTTGCAACACCCGCATGCGCTGCCATTGCGCATTGAGCTGGGCGTGCTCTGCTGGCGCAGCTTTGAGCGTGCGCCAGGCCGGCAAGATGGCCAGGCCCATGAGGGCAAGGAGCATGAGCCAAGCGGCCGTCAAACCCATCAACCAGCGTTCTCGCCTGCTGCGTCTGGCCCAGTGCTGCAGCAGCAAGGTTTGCCATGCCAAGAAACGTGCCTGCGCGGTCAAGGCATGGCCCTCATGCTGAGCGCTTGTCCCTGAGATCTGGCCTCGTAGCTCAGTGCCTGCATCGCGCTGGCCAGGGCCTGCAACTCGGCCGGGGTGAGCGCCAGTCCGTTCAGTTGCAAATGGCCGGGCGCATAGTCCAGCGACTGGGGTGTGCGGCCCTGGGGCGAAACCGACAGCACCGCAACCAGCATCACGGGCAGGTCGGTGGCGGCCGGCGCGGTGCTGGCACTGCGCAGGCGCAAGAGTTCACGCTGCATGTGCAGCAGCGGGTCGGCCAGGGCCTGGGCGTCGGACTGTGCAAAAGTCTGCAGCAGCAGTTGGCGCATGCGGTCCTGGTGGGAAGCCAGCTGCATGGTTTGGTACCAGGCCAGGGCATTCAAGCCCACCAAGTGGATCGCCAGCAGGCCCAGCAGGGCCCAGCGCAGGCTGCGCCAGCGTGGCGCCAGCAGCCATTCGAGCGGGCTGCGCCGTGTGCGGCTGCGCTTGTGCAGGCCATGGGCCAGGTCCCAACGCGGCAAGGTGGCAGCGGCCCAGCGCTCGCTGCGCGGCCAAGCTTGCACCTCAGTCTGCAGCAAAGCTTGCGCCTGGGCCAGCAATTCTGGCTCGGCGCTCAGGCGCGTGGGCTGTGTGTCAGACGCCTGCATGGCCCAGGCCCACATCTCGGGGCTGAAGTCCACCATCGTGGCACTGTGCGGGCTGGACAGCAGCATCTGAAGTTGCTCGGGTGTGCCAGTCAGGTGCACCCGGGCCGCACCCGGGGGCCCCCATTCAGGCAACACCCGTGTCGGCTTGCAGCCGGCGGCTTCCAGGTCTTGCAGGGCCATGGCCAGCCAACGCCGTTCACAGGCGGCCACCCAGCGTTTGGGGCCTGCGCTGTCCCTGGCATCGCCGGCCACCACCAGGTGCAACTCGGTCGGGTCGTCTAGCAATTGGTCTTCCAGCAGACCAACCAGCACGGCACGCAGGCGAGGCGAAGCCGTGTTCACGCCGGGTGGCAGAACCACCGCGTGCCATGACAGGGCCTGCGGCGGCACCAGCGCCACCACCTCTTGCGCAGGGTCTCGGGTGGTGGGCAGGGCCGTGGCAGGCGCGCGGCCCGCCTCGATCACCTCACCTTCGGCCAGCAGCATGAAGTCCAGCGCTGGCGCAGTCGGCTGCGCCGGGGTTTCGTCAAGGACGGCGCCTGGTGTGTCGCCAAAGGTGCCCTGATGGGCCCGGGGCAAAACAACGATCAGCAGGCTCATGGAGGTGAACGGTGTGTGGTGGATGTGGGCGAGCGCAGGGCGGGCGGGGTGAGCGCAGCACTTGGCAGGCGCCGCTGCCACAAGGTTCGCACGTCCTCTCCGTCCCGCTGTAACAAGGCGTGTTCTTGGCGCGCCAGCTCGGCGCCGCTGGCTCGCCACAGCCGCAGCTGAACCTCAAAAAAATGAGAGCTCACAGACTGCATCTGGTCGTTGGGGGTGTGGAGCCCCGCGTCGGCCAACTGGGCAAAAGGCCTGGCCTGGCGCTTGGCCATGAGTTGCTGCACTTGCGCCAGTGGCATGTTGAGCACGGCCTGCAGCACGGGGGCACCAGCGGTGTTCAGGTTCACCGGTGATGGCCCAGGCAGCAGGCTGATGTGCGGCGACAAGGCCTCGATGGTGGCCGGCGCCAAGCCCAGCCAAGCGAGGTCGGCCTGGCGTGTGGGAACCAAAGGGCTGGGCGCCGACGGTGTTGCGCCGCCGCTGAGGGTGCCCAGGTTGGCCAACCGCAACTGCCCGGCCAAGCGCTGGAGTTCAGCATCTGGCAGCCCCAGGATGGCAAACAAGCGTCCAAAGACCGCCAGCCAAGGCGGCGAAAGGCCCTGTCCTTCAAGCAGGTTGAGCACGTTCAAGCGGCCTTGCGCATCACTGATCTGCAGGTCCAACAAGACCTCGTCCGAGCGGACTGGCTCTGGCTGAGCGCCGGCAAGCGGCCGGCGGCGCTGGACAAACTCGCTGAGCGAGGCCGCTTGCACCGGCTCTGCCCAGGCCTCGCCGTTGTGGTCCAAGCCAGGGCTGCGTGCGCCGTCCTCGCCCACGCGGGTGCGTGCCCAGTCCATC
Organism: Comamonadaceae bacterium; assembly: GCA_947460165.1. GTDB lineage: Bacteria > Pseudomonadota > Gammaproteobacteria > Burkholderiales > Burkholderiaceae_C > Polaromonas. The sequence continues at coordinate 5,273 of CANHKH010000038.1, read as the reverse complement.
GCCCCGGCGATCAGCCACTGCGATTGCAGCTGTTGGCGCTGGTTGTGCTCGACCTCCATGCTGCGCCACTGCTGCCAAAAGGCGGCCACAGACACGCCGGCCACCAGGGCCACCGTCAGCAAGGCGGCCAAGATGGCTGCGCCCTGCTGGGCCTGCGGTCTGCTCATGGCCGACCCCGGTGTTGCATGGGGTTGGCCCAGTCCAGCTGCAGGGCGCCCGACAGCACCGAGTTGGCCGGCAATTGCAAGCGCAGCCGCACAGCGGTGGCAGGCTCCGGCCATGGCGTCTCGCGGTCCATCAGGGGCGGCTGCATCCAGCCTGCACCCTGGTGCATCTGCAGTGTCCAGCTCTGAGCGGCCACCAGCGTGACGGCGGCACTCGCATCGTCCAGGCCTGGGGCGGCCTCGCCCCAGGCTTTGAGCAAGGCCGCGCGATCGCGCACAGGCGCGGACTGCCAGCGCCGCCACACCGGCGTGCCTGCCCCCTGGGCTGCACTGACTGGCCGCAGTCCCCAGGCCACCACCACCAGAGCGTCTTCGCCCATGGCCCGGCGCACGATGCGCAGCTGCCTGCCGTCCCAGTTCAAGGCTGGGAGGTAGGGGTTGTCGGCCGCCTGGTCCAGGTCCAGCATCCACTGAGCCAGTGCGGTTTGCAAGCTGGCCAAAATCTGCCCGCGTTCGCGCAGCCGCTCTTGGCTGCGCAGCATGCTGTCCAGGCCACGCCAGCTCATCACCGACAGCAGCGCCAAGATGCTCAGGCCCACCAGCATCTCCACCAGGGTAAAGCCTCGCCCCGCTCGTGCAGCCTGGGTTGGCGTGCATGGGCCGCGCATCAATACCGCCCCAGCACAGTGGCCAAGTTCAGCAGCACGGCCCCACCGGCTGGTGCTGTTTGTCGAATTTGCACATGGACTTGCCGAAAGTTTGGGCTGCCCGTCTCAGACACCTGGGTCAGCACCTCCAGTGTGTGGCCCGCTTGCTCGCAGCTCAGCTGCTCTTGGCCTGCCTGTGGCAGTTGGCGCAGCAGGCGCAGCATTGCAAAGTGGTTGCGCGCGCAGACCTCGGCGAGCAGTTGCGCGGGCTCACGTTCAGCCCGTGCGATCGTGCTGGCGTTGAGTGCGAAGCCGGCCGCCAGGGCCATGCTCACCATGGCCAAGGCCACCAGCACCTCCACCAAGGTGAAGCCTTTCATGGCCGCTGCGGCTCAGAGGCCGTGGGTCGCACCCCCAAGGTGGGAGCACCGCCACTGCGCAAGCACCCAGGAATGACCAACTCGGTGCGGTTTGTGGGCCTCATGCTTGAAGGCGCAATCACCCGTGCAGACCCGCGCAGCAAGGCTTTGCCGCCTTGCACCAGGGCCTGCGTGTGGCTGCTGGATGCGCTGATGCGCTTGCCTACAGCAACTGGCCTCGGCGAAGATGGCTGCACCATGACCTTCGCCTCCTTGCTGCCTAAATTCAGGCATTCACTTGATGCGGCCCGGGGCCGCCGCCCGCTCAACCTGGCGCTGCTGTTGCTGGCCCTGGCATCGGCGGTGGCCTGGACGCTGGCCGCCAAACGCCTGACCTTGGACTTGCCGGTCGAACCGCTGGCCGCCACACCAGCCGAGGCTGCGCCCACCTTGCTGGGCCCAGCCGACTTGGCCCGCCTGTTGGGCCAAGCCCAGGTTTTGGCCGATGAGGCAGTGCCGCGCTTTGAGCTCGTGGGTGTGATGGCCAGCGCCAGTGGCCTGGGTGCGGCGCTCATCGCCGTGGACGGCGCACCGCCGCGGCCCTTTGCCGTGGGCACGGCCTTGGCGCCAGGATATGTGCTCCAGCGCCTGTCCACGCGCCAGGTGATGTTGGCCGACACATTGGACGGCCCCATCAAGCTCACGCTGACGCTGCCCGCCTGGTCAGCCGCGAATGCAGCGGAACGTCCCGCACCAAGCTTGCCACCGATGACGCCATCGGCTGCGCCGCAGAGTGCGCCACAAGGTGCTGCCGCAGGGACAGCGCCAAGCGCAGGCTCCCCCCAGTCCGATGCGGCGGCCGAGGTCACAGACCCGCTGCCTGGGCGGCGGGCCGGCCAGGTCGTGCCTTGAGGCCAAGGAGGGTGTGCAGGACTCAATGGCAGGCCTTCATGCGGGCGGCGTGCATGGCCCCTCTTTTTCCTCTTCGCCCGGCGTGGCGGCCGGCAGGCCTGCATCGTCGGGCTGCACCGGCAGGTGCGTTGGGTTGTCGGGGTCGTCGGGCTGTGGGGCGCCTGGCAAGGCCATGGGGCGAGAAGGTGAGGTTTTGTGGGGCATGCCAAGGGTCAGTTAAACGCGCAATCACAGCGACTCATCTTGCGGTCTGTGGACCCTCTTGCACAGACCTGCGTGCCGCCCTTGCTTGTCAGCCTGCGCCTACCGCTCAAGCAGGGCACATGTGTTTCATCTTCTATTCGGCCCGACATGGGCCCTGCGCCTCAGCCTTGCTCAAGGTGCGCGGGCGGTGTGTGCCGACGCCCAGCCTGGCAGCCAAGCTTGCAGCGCGCTGAGCTCGGGCAGCACGTACACCACCCCCGCCTCTTGGCCCAGCACAGGCCTGACCACGGCTTCATAAAAAGCCACCGGCAACACCACGCAGCCCATGGACACGCGCTGCGCCGTGGCCACCTCGGCCGCCAAGCGTTGCAGGCGCGAGGCTTGGGCCGGGCCGGGCCGCACGCGGTGCAGGGCCAGACCAGCCGCATAGTCCAGCCACACCACATCTTCGCCTTGCAGATTGATGCCTGGCTCGCTGGCAAAACGGCCAGCCGGCGTGATGCGAGCGCCCTTGGCCAGCCGCGTCACATCGCGCTGCGCGATGTCGGCCACCTCGTGATCGCCGACAGACAGGCCCAGCAGCACCGGGCTGGCGCCCCGCAAGCGGTGCTGGGCGTCAAAGACCCACACGCGCGCTTGGCGCTTGTCCACCACCACATAGGGCGCGCCTGCGTGGTTGCCAGTGTGGGCAATCCAGCTCAGCAGCTCGGCCGTGGCTGGCGACACGGGCGCCGGGCTTCGCAGCGGCAAAGCAGGTTCGGCAAATGCCAGTGAAACCTGGGTCATGGCCACTGGCAGCGGCTCGGCACTGCGGGCCAGCGCCGGCAGACCCATGAGCCAGCTGCCGCAAAGACACGCCAAGAGCACTGGCCACCGGGCTGGCTCTGGGCAGCCAGGGCTGACGTGAGCTTGAAAAAAAGAGCATGGGGGCCACATCTGCCGCATCCTAGGGCTCAGCTGTGCACCCGCTCAGCGCTGAGGTGAGCAGATGTATCGCTGGTGCGCCCTGTCCTACAGCCTCGCGCTGCGCATGTCCTGCGACGAGCTGACAAGGTTCAAGCAGGTGCGCGGCACAAAGTGTTGCATGGGTTGCATTTGGACACGCTCGGGCCGAGCTGACAGCGCCTGGCCCAGGGGGGCCTCAGTCGCCTGAGGCGAGCTCGGCCACCAGCGCCTCGCCCCAGGCCCAGGGGCCGGTGAGGCTGAGCGTCACGGTGGTCCAGCCGTCTGGCCCGTCTGCCTGCACCTGCAACTCGGCATCCCAGGCGCCTCCTTCTTCCATGGGCCCACGCGTCCCCGGGGCACGCCGCTCGGCCAGCGCCAGCACTGCATGCACCTCGGCCATGAGCTGCGGCAAGCGCGGGGCACGCACACTGGCCATGGCCTCCCATGTGCCCTGGCCATGGCCATCGTCGCTGGCATCGAAGATGAGAAAGCTCATGTTGGAGGGGAACTGCGCTCGGCCGATCAGACGAGGCCTGTAGACCGCGGCTGGAACATTGAGCCTGGCTTGAGCAAAGATCTTGAAGGGCTTGGATGGGTTGACGTGGTGGACGAACTCAATTGCATTAAATCCACCTTGGGAGCCACCATGGTCAGCCCCGCAGTCCGATCTTGCTCTGCCAAAACATTCGATCTTTCTGCCTCTGCTGCCCGCCTGCGAGGGCTTAACAAGGAGGACGCGCGCATTGTTCAAGCGCCTTGGAGCCCCAACAAAGCTGCGAACATGGTTTTTCGCCAAGAGCTTGGGGATGTCTTGTTCTTTGCATGTGTCTTTGCCGTTCTTGAGCGGATCATCCGCTGAAAAGGAAGGGCGACAACTGTTCTGACGCGGGGGGAGGTGGTCAGGCTGTCCCAGGCGCACCAAAGACGGGGTGTCGTGGTGTGATGACCTTCAGCGAGGGCCCCCAGAAAAACGGCGCCCGCAGGCGCCGCTTTCAACGCTCAACCACTCAAGCCGCGCCGGCTTTGACCTTCAAGCGCCAGGCGTGCAAGAGCGGCTCGGTGTAGCCGCTGGGTTGGGCCATGCCCTTGAACACCAAATCGCACGCCGCTTGGTAGGCCGCGCTCTGCTCAAAGCGCCCCGCCATGGGCTGGTAAAGCGCGTCGCCTGCGTTTTGCTGGTCCACCACGGCGGCCATGCGCTCGAAGGTGGCTTTGACTTGCGCGGGTGTGACCACCTGGTGGTGCAGCCAGTTGGCCATGTGCTGGCTGGAGATGCGCAGCGTGGCGCGGTCTTCCATCAGGCCCACGTTGTGGATGTCGGGCACCTTGGAGCAGCCCACGCCTTGGTCTATCCAGCGCACCACGTAGCCCAAAATGCCTTGGGCGTTGTTGTCCAGCTCTTGCTGTTTGTCGGCCTCGCTCCAGTTGGGCGTGGCGGTCACCGGGATGCTCAAGAGGCCGGCCAGCAAGCTCTCGCGCTCGGCGTCGGCGTCTGTCTTTTCCAGCTCTTTTTGCACATCGCTCACCAGCACCTGGTGGTAGTGCAGGGCGTGCAGCGTAGCGCCTGTGGGGCTGGGCACCCAGGCGGTGTTGGCGCCGGCCTTGGGGTGGGCAATTTTTTGCTCCAGCATGGCCTTCATCAGGTCGGGCATGGCCCACATGCCTTTGCCAATTTGCGCCTTGCCGCGCAGCCCGCAGGCCAAGCCCACCAGCACGTTGTTGCGCTCGTAGGCCTGTATCCAGGCGCTGCTCTTCATGTCGCCCTTGCGGACCATGGGGCCAGCGTGCATGGAGGTGTGCATCTCGTCACCGGTGCGGTCCAAAAAGCCGGTGTTGATGAAGGCCACGCGGCTTTTCGCAGCTGCAATGCAGGCCTTGAGATTGACGCTGGTGCGCCTTTCTTCGTCCATGATGCCCAGCTTGACGGTGCTGGGCGCCAAGCCCAGCATGCCCTCGACGCGGGTGAACAGCTCGTCGGCAAAAGCCACCTCGGCCGGACCGTGCATCTTGGGCTTGACGATGTAGACCGAGCCCTTGCGCGA